>CALFWB010000067.1 GCA_937928795.1 uncultured Anaerolineales bacterium | reverse complement strand
AGTTGCTCATAAAACGCCTTAAAGCTCGCATGGAGAGGGTAGGTACCTCTGGAGGGCATAGGATTACCGGCGTTTGGGGAACAGGACAGACTCAAGAGAATTAACTGGAAGAATAAAAGGCGGATGATGGTCTGTTTGGTCAGTCTCATTCACTTTGCCTAAGGTCTGATAGACACGCACCCCGATACACATTTTATTATAACATATCCTGTATATCTAGTCATTCATCCTCGATTTTGTGCCATATATAGGGTTTGGACTGGTACAGTTCTTGCATGAGTCCAAGTTACCAATCGCAAGTCAAAGCATATCTTCCCAATGGAAGAACAGACAATGAACCCCAAAACCAAACACGGCATTTTTTATTTTACAGACAACCGACATTATCACGCCAAAGAGCGTGAAAGATGGATCGCGGAGTTTTTATCGCTGAGGATAGGTTGGCTCCTCTTGACGAGTGAAGATCAGATCGCAATTCCGGAACCCTTCCTTCAAACCCTTCTTGAGTGTGAGATCACGCCGATAATTCGCATGGTGAGAGGACTGGTAATTAACCAGAAACCGACTGTTGGCTTTGAGCTTTTGGTCAAAACCTATTCGGATTGGGGTGTCCGATATATTCAACTCTTTGATCGGCCGAACAGCAGCGCTTTTTGGGATTCAAAGTCTTGGGCAAGGGGTAACCTTGTCGAACGCTTTATTGACCTTTACCTTCCCTACGCCGAGATGCTACTCAAATACAACATCCGCCCAATCTTTCCAAGCCTCGAGGTCGCCAAAGGTTTTTGGGATACAGCCTTCCTCCGATTAGCTCTGGAGAGTTTAGAGCGCCGCCGACATCAATGGTTGATCGATGAACTGGTTTTATCAGCCTATATGCATCTTTACGATCCATCTCGACCGCTGACTTGGGGAGCTGGCGGCCCAGAACGATGGCCCAAGACCAAACCCTATCAAGATTCCGCCCATTCACAAGATCATCGCGGACTTTACATTGCAGACTGGTATGAAACCCTCGCCAGAGCTACGGTAGGCAAATCTCTGCCGATTATCCTAATGGACGATCCGTTCCTAAAACCAATTGATCTCTCTCAGGAAGAAATCCATCGGAGGACTTTCCACGTAATTCAACGTTTATTAGACCCGCGAGAAGACGAAGCAATCGAGATCGATGGATTGCGTCTTGAGCCGTTCCCTCGGGAAATTCTCTGCCTCGGTTTTTACGGTTTGCCTAGCGATGAAATTGAAAACGAGCCCAGAGCTTGGTTTCTACCCAACGGCAAACCTGAGTGGATCGTCAAAGAGATCAAGGAGGTTTTAGCCCAAAACGGGAAAAACGGCAAGCAACCGCATACCATTCCCCATGCTCTCTTATTACCACAACTTAAAGCAGAGGAACTGCATCAAGAATTAGAAAGGCTCAAACCATTTCTCATCCAATATCAGCCAAAGATCATCTTCAGCTTGCAAGAAGCTTTCCAAGTTGAGCATCTCTGGCTGCCGGAAGGGTTGACTCAACTTTCCGAATTAGAAATTTCCGAGCTCGAGAGGCATTCTTGCATCCTTCACACCCTTAACCTCGCTGGCACAAGAATTGCATCCTAGTCTCTGGAACCATCTCTGGAGGTGCTATGAACGAACACAATCCTTTTGCTCCTGTCGCCCTGCGTGCCAATCAGGATTTTGAGTTATGGGAAATTTATAAACCCGTCATCAAAGTTGTTGGTTTGGGTGGGGGTGGAGGAAATGCTGTTGCGCGCATGATGGAATTCGGTGTTCATGGCGTAGATTTCATTGTCGCAAACACCGATTTCCAAGCTCTCAACCAGAATCCGGCCCCCTATAAAATTCAACTCGGACCTGCCACAACCCGCGGTCTTGGTGCGGGCGGCAAACCAGAAATTGGGCGGGCAGCAGCCAAAGAAAGCGCTCGGCAGATCGCAGACACCCTTCATGGCGCAGACATGGTCTTCCTAACGGCCGGGATGGGAGGAGGAACCGGCACGGGAGCGATCCCCGTTGTAGCCGAAATCTCTCGTTATCTTGGGATTGTCACCATTGCTGTCGTGACAACACCATTTTCGTTTGAATTAGGCCGCCGCCGATTGAACGCCACCGAGGGCCTTGCCTTGCTTAACCAGTACACTCACACCCTAATAACCATCCCCAACGATCGTCTCTTGGAGGTTGTCCCTAAGAATCAACCGATCACCGTTGCCTTCCACATGGCAGATGACGTTCTGCGACAGGCGATTCAAGGGATCACCGAATTGGTAACCCAAACCGGTTTGATCAACGTCGATTTTGCCCATGTGCGGCGAATGCTGTTGATGGGCGGCGGAGCATTGATGTCAATGGGGCACGGTAGTGGCGAAAACAAAGCCGTTGCAGCGATCGAGCAAGCCTTGAACCACCCTTTGCTCGAGTCGGTCTCTCTAGAACATGCCAGCGGCTTGATCATCAATTTTAGCGGTGGACAAGACCTAACCCTCTTTGAAGTTGATGAAGCGATCAAGTATATTCAAAAGCAATGTAATCCAGATGTGGACATTGTCATGGGTGTGATGAACTCCGAACGGATGAGCAACCGTGTCCAGGTCATCTTGGTGATTACCGGAATTGGCGGCACAACGTTGGAAGAAGCATTCTCAATCCCTCACAAGTCTAATCAAGCAAAGGCTATATCGAACCCAGCACAGCCCTTATACCAAGCCTCCAATCCACCATCCCCATCGTGGGTTGCTCCATCGGCACCCCTGCCAACCCTGGATCCGAACAACTTGAATGTGCCCGCCTTTCTGCGACGGCGCGCTCGTCTTTCAGGATAATCCATGGACGCCAAAAAAATCAGAGCAATCGTTCAGATGATTTACCAACGTTATCCTTCCCTGAGAGGGATATCCCCTCAAGTGAGGGAGATTTTCGTCCCCGAAATCGGTCAAAAGCGCTTCACCATCACCTTTCGAAACGCCTCAATCACCGAGAACAATAAACGTATCCCAAAATGGATTCGAGCTACGGTCAATGAACAAGGCAAAATCCTTAAGATTTCCTCCTCAAAGTGAACTCAGTCGTCTTCGCCACACGGGACGAGCAACAGTATTTTTAGAGCAGGTTGAAATGCTCTTCTGGCACTCTTTTATTCATTTGGTATCCTCGCTGCGAGAAAGTCGGAAAAACGAAATAACTTGGCAAAGCAGCAAACGTAAGGAAAACAATCCCTTCCGCTGGCAGGGATACCTATTGTTTTCAGCGATCAGCCTGCTCTGCGGCGTACTCCTCGGTTTTCTGTTCGGACATCTATTCTGAAAGGTGTACACAACAATGAGGGTTGTTCCATCCTGGTTATCTTATCTGTTCCTTTTTTCCTTGTTCTTTCCGATCGGGTTTTGGACTGGCCGTCAAATTTCACCGCTTGATCGCAAAACCACACTTTCTATTCAGGTGAAAGCCTTTAGCCCTAAGAGCAAAGGTACAAAATATCCCTTACCCGTTGATCGTCAACGAGCGCAATTAAGCGAAAATCGCTTGGCTGACGCGGAGCTTGCCCAAACCAATCTGCTCATCCTTTTTGTGGATGATTTGGGTTCTCGCCAACCCAAGTTGATCAGTCTGTGGTTGTTGATTTATCCTAAAGATTCATCGCGCTTGATCTTTTTGCCGATTTTCCAAGAAAACAACCCTGCAGTCGATCTTGTATCAACCTTTCAATTGAACCGTGAGCGTTTGGACAAACGTTTTGTAGAGGCAGTCAAAAAGAGAAATATCCTATGGCACTCGTTCCTCGTCTTGGACCACAGCACCCAAAAACAGCTTGCAGACCAGATTGTTCCCTCCCTTGTTCAAGAGCCAATCCTTTCCACCGCCATCTTGAACGGTGTCTGCCAGAAAATATCCGTTCAGCCTCAAATCCTTGCGGATTTCAAGCCCCTGATTGGCGATCACCTCCTCAGCGACTTTGACCTAGAAACCGCTTTGGACCTGTGGCAGCTTCGCTTATCTGCTCAGCCTCACCTCCTCTGTGAGTTTCCTTCCTTATCGCATTAAGCTTATCACTAACCTCTCCTCTCATGTCTGCAAGAGGGGCTAAACTTTTCAGAAGTAAGCCTCGGCATGGTTCTTGCATCAATCCAACCAAAGCGATCGTTATTGCTTTCCACGTTCGGGAGTGTAGGAAATGTCTTGGGTAACGCCTTTCAACATCTTGATCTTAATTATTCTTACCCTATTTACCTTGGGCAGCCTTTCTATATTAGCGGGAATAATAATCTTAATCAAGCAAGCATATAGCAGCGAATTGAAAGTTCTGGCAGATCAGACAAGCCGCTTAGTACAAAAAGGGATCGCCGAGGATATTGCCGGCTTGGTCGGTCAGGCTTCCACTCTGCTGAACGCCATCAACGATCTCATTCGTAGCACCGCCGGATTAGGTTTTACCTTGATCTTAGTGGGTTTTGTTCTGAACAGCACCGCAGCCTTTATCGCTTATCAAATGGTTCGGTAAACTGATGGCAGAACAAGCCTATCCACCTTTGATCCGTAACCTAAAGAGGCTACTCCCTCCTACAAGCTGGGCGTGGATTTTCCCCGCCATCCGTCTTGATCCGCTGATTTGGGAAAGTTTGTGTAACTTTGAGCAAGTTTTTGGCGTTCAGGATCTTTCTGCATTGATCCAGCACACAGACGATTGCACTCCAGCGGCTCTGGCGCTCAAAGCGCTGCGTTACCCTCGATCTCCCCAAGAATTACGCATCCTGCCCTTGATCCCCGTTGAAGCGGCTTTCCGTGAGCAGGTCAAGACGGCCGAAAGTATGCCTGTGCTCTCCCTTAAGGAAGCAGCTCTAAGGGCATTGAACTTACGCCAAAAACGTCATGCAAGCGGTTCTTGGAATGATTGGACAACCATCCTAGAAGGCACACCTCTGACCGCGCTATCTTGTTTATTCGGCATCATTCCCGATCAAATTGAATACTTGCAAGCTCTTCTCCCTTCTCTTTTGGAAGAAGACAAGGCTGAAAAAGCGTATCAACGCTTGCTAAAGGTCGTCCTAAGTAACCCAGCACCCCTATCCGTACACAGTGAACTCCTCACCCTCCTTTTGCGGTCTTTGTCAGATGCTGAACAAGAGCTTTTCCTTCAAGCTCTCGCCAACTTGCAACCCAAGTTGGCGCAAAGCTTTTCCGAGGCGAAGGTTACCATACAACGCCCTGTTCAAGCCAAATATGAATATCCTTCATCCGCAGAGGGCATGCTTTGGAAAATCAAAACTCTTGCCAAGCAGTTTCCTGCTGCGCTAAGAATTTTCGATCAAGGCAAGTCGGACCTCAAGACTCAACAACTGACTCAATCAATCGAATTAACGGCTCAGACTCAGGCGCTCATGTTGGTTAAGCTGGCAATCCTAGCCGAGATGAACTCGGAGGAAGCCGAAGCCGTCACGCATTGGCAAAACGCCCTTCGCCTACAACCTCATTCAGAGACACTACGGGCGATTTATTTCCTTTACTGCGCGACCTCTCTTCAAGTGAATCCACTCAACATAGAAGAAAAAGCTGAAATTCACCCAACGCCAAAGACAGCCCTTCTGCGCTTTGCGATCCAGTTGTTCGCAGACTCGAAGGATTTCTCCCCCTTCTCACAAAATGAGTTCGAATTCGGAACTTTCGCCCAAGAAGCCTTAGAAGAGGTCGAGTCAACGCTCACTTCTGATCCCTTCCTAAGCGATCCAGAAATTCAACAATATGTGCTTGCTTTGCTCAGCCATCTCCTAATTGGCAAAGCGGTCTATTCCCTTGCTCAAAAAGCACTTGCTCTGCTCCTGCGCCAAAAACCCAATCATCCTGCTCTCCTCTCGCTGATGGCTTTCCTCCTCCATGCTCAAGGGAAGCACGATCAAGCTTTAAACCTTCTCCATCTGCTCGAAGGATTATTTGCCGAGGAACCTCGCTTGACCTCCTTGCTTGCCCAGAGCCATGCCGCCAATTCGGAATGGGAGCAAGCGCTGCAGCTCTGGAAAAATTTGCTAACTATTTCTGCCGATCCTCAAGTGGAATATGAAACGATCGCCACTGCTCGATTTGCGGGCTTAGAGTCGCTCGCACTTGAGCAGTGCCAATCGAAACTTGCAAACTCGCCATCAGATGGCATTCTGCTGAGCTTACTAGCCGAAGTGGATCACCAGCAAAGTCTCACACAGCGCCTAGAGGCTCACCAACAGGCAGTTGAGCTTTCCCCCTCTGAACCCTACGTCTGGTTGGCTTATGCGCGTACCGCCCATCAGGCTCAAGACCTTCAAAAAGCTTTGGATATCCTCAAAGCTGCGGAACAAACTATCCCCCATAACCCTTTCATCCAGTGTGCTCTAGGGGAAGTTTACTTGGAAAGCAAGCAACCTAGTCTTGCTTTATCTCATTTCCAAGCTGCGGTCGACTCTGTAGTGGGATATCAACCACTTTCGATCAACATCCGCGCTTTTCAATTATTGGTAGAAGGAGAAAGACTTCCCAATTTTATTGAAAACATCCATTTGCGGTTCAATGTAGATTGGGGAAGTACAGCCATCACCTTCGACCAATGGTATGCAAATTTGATCACCCGATTAGGGGAAACCCTCCTTTTACTCGGTCATTATGACGAGGCGCGGGAAGTCTTAGAAGAAGCCTATCAAGCGTATCCTTCTAACACCCAGGTTATCCATCAATTGGCTCGCCTTAACCTTTCAGAGGGAAAATACGCCGAAGCGGGCAACATTTTGAGGGAGATCGTCTCAGGGAAATCGAGCAACCCCGAAGTTATTGTGGATTTCGCCCGCTGTGCCTTGCAGGATGCAAGCGTAGCTTCCACTGATGAGGTTATCCAGCACCTCGAAAAGGTGTTAGAACTCCATCCAGATCATTTTGAAGCATTGACTTTGCTTGCCCAAGTGCTTGGAAGATCAGACCAACCCCGTGCTGCCCTAAAGCTTTACGATCAAATCCTGCGCTTTCCTCAAGCACGGGAGCAACCGATCAGGGAAAGACTGGCTTTTGAGGTGAGCCAAACCGCACTCAAAGCTGGGGAGTACGAATTTGCCCTGACAACGCTGCTTGAGTGTGATCCCCACAACCTACTCACCCAACAGCATCTTGCGGAAACCTATTTCCACCTTGGGCTTTTCCAAGAAGCA
>CALFWB010000066.1 GCA_937928795.1 uncultured Anaerolineales bacterium | reverse complement strand
CTTTCCGTTATACTTACGACATCATGGATAAAGAATCTCCAAGTACTACCGCACTACCCGAAATCCCCCAAAAGAAACGGCGCTTAGGCGCTGAGAAACCCCTCTTTGTCCTTGCGGTTTATAGCTGGACGTTCCCCATTGCACTTCTTATCACCTTCCTCGCCGGCTTTCTCCTCGGATATTATCTCCGTCCAAACGCAAACCCAACGCAAGCAGCTCGTCCAACCGCCGCTCTTGGTCAAAACCCAACCACTCAGGACCAGAGCAACCGCCAACAAATGCTTGACTTGCTGGCAAGCCAAACCGAAAACTACATCGGCAACGAGCAAGCCCCCGTGCGGATGTATGAATTTAGCGATTTTCGCTGCCCTTATTGCGCCAAATACAATTTGGAGACCGGCAAGAAGATCTTTGCGACATACATCGATCAAGGCAAAGTTTATTTGGGCTTTGTGCACCTTGCCATCTTAGGAGAAGACTCCGTTCGCGCGGCGGTCGCCAGCGAATGCGCTGCAGAACAAGGTAAGTTTTGGGAATATCATGAGCTGCTATTTGCCCAAAGAGAAGGCGGAAACACGCCCGACTACAGCAGTGAAAACCTAAAAGCTCTTGCCCAACAATTAAATTTGGACAGCAAAACCTTCTCAGAATGCCTAGACAGCGGGCGTTATACGGCTACCGTCCTCCAACAAACCCGATTCGCCCGTCAAATTGGACTGACAAGCACACCCTCCTTCCTCATCAACGGCAAAGCGATTATCGGCGCTCAGCCCTATGAGGTGTTTGAAGGCGTTATTGAGGAAGCGCTGAAGGACACATCTCAGTAGAACTCGAGCTAGGCGATCCTCTGCATGTTTCTAGCAATTTGGAGAACCTTGGCTCCTTTGATTTTGCGATTCCTCAAGTCCAAGAGCGCTTGATTAGCCGCCTCAAAAGGATAAACTTGTACTTCAGGACGGATATCTTCGCGGGCAACCAATTGCAAACAATCTTCTACGTCCTTACGGGTAACATTGGCAACACTTTTGATCTCTTTTTCCAACCATAGTTGAGAGGGATAATCGACTTCAGCCAACAGATGCCGATCAGAATCCTCTTTGCGAATGGCATTAATGACCAGCCTGCCAGCGGGTGATAAATTCCGTAAAGCTTCAACGATCGGTTTCCAAACAGGAGTGGTATCAATGATCGCATCCAGCGGTTGCGGAGTTCTCTCCTCGATAGCGCCAGCCCAAACCGCTCCGAGCTGCTTGGCAAACTCTCGCTCGCCTTCGCTGCGCGAAAAGACATAAATCTCGCTCTGCGGATATAACGCTTTTGCCATTAATAAAACTAAATGGGCCGAAGCGCCAAAGCCGCTCAAGCCAAGCCTCATCCCATTTTGCAGTTGCGTAAGCCTCAGGGATCGATAGCCGATTGCGCCGGCGCATAACAAGGGGGCTGCCCGCAGAGCATCCAACTGAGGAGGAATAGCATAAGCAAAACTTTCTTTGACCGCCATATACTCAGCGTAGCCACCGTGCGCATCTCGCCCGGTGGCTTTGAATTGCGGGCAAAGGTTCTCTTGCCCTCGCAAACAGAAGGGACAACTCCCACAAGCCTGATAAATCCAGGCTACCCCCACTCGATCCCCAACTTGAAACCTTTTAGCCTCGCTTCCTCGCTCTACGACCTTGCCAACAACCTGATGACCGGGGGTCATTGGCAACTCGGGGGGTGCAGCTCTTCCCTCGATTTCATCAATTTCAGTATGACACACACCACAAGTTTCGACCTCAATAAGAATTTGATCCTCTTCCGTTCTCGGAACAGGCCGATCGACCATTTTCAACGGCGCTGGAGTCTCTTCAATTTTTGAAACTTGCTCAATGACCCATGCCCTCATCTTTCATCTCCTCCGTTCTGAGAAATCTATTTTGCCTAACCTACAAATCGCGCTGGTAATTGCGATGCCGTTTATACCAAGTGATTCCGATCGCCTCCATATCCGATTTACTGGCGAAGTTCTTTTCATCGACTTGAACGACTTCCACATGTTCAAAAGGATATTGCCTAACCGTCTTTTGCAATTCCGTATAGAGGATCACATTTGCTCCCGAGCCCCAATATTCAGGGAGCAAGCCCGCTCCGTTAACGTTTAACCACTTCGTCCTTCTCTTCTCCAACAATAACCAAAACCACCCGAAAGGCAAGATTTTCCCCTTCGCCCTTTGCAAGCCTCTTGAGATATCCGGATAAGAAATCAGAAATCCGATGACATCCTCGCCTTTCATCACCACTTTAACCAGAGGGGGCTCCACAACACTGAGAATCGAATGGGCGATCATCTCCAGTTCCTTCTCTGTAGGTGGAACAAAGCTGTAATTATGGACAAATGCTGCGGCATGAATCCTAGCAACAACTGGAATCCATGGTTTCATCTCTTCCTTGGAAGTAAAATTTTTCACCCAAAAACCCCTTTTTTCCTTGACTCTTTCGGCTATGCGCAGTATTCTTTGCGGCAATTGATGATCCGCTCGCAGATAACCGGAGAGGTGATCGGTATCTTTTTCAAAACCCACCGCACCGATCAGACGGTCATAGTATGGAAAATTATAGGGTATGGATAGAGCTGGCAAATGCTCAAAACCTTCCACTAAAACGCCGCCCGCCTGCGAACCCAGCAATCCCTTCGGACCTATCACTCTCTCCAGCCCGCGTTTTCTTGCCCAATCAAAAATCGTCTCAAACAACGCTTGAGCAACCTTTTCATCATCGATCGATTCAAAAAAGCAAAAAATCGCATCTTTTGCCTTGCGGAAATGATTGTGACGTCGATTCTCTTGAACGCCAATCCGTCCAACGATTTGACTCCCCTCTAGAGCTAGAAAAAACTCCGCTTGAGAATGTTCGTAAAAAGGATGACGACGGGGATTCAAGTTTTTCAACATCTCATCCCAGAGGGGCGGAACCCAATACGGCGACTGGCGATACAACTCAAAGGGAAAAGCGATGAAGCGTTTCACCCACTCAAGATTGTTGAGATCGACTTTTACAATTTTCATCACTAACTCCTTGAAGGATTGATCAGGGTGTGGGGGTCAAAGTCGGTGTTTCAGTTGCTGTGGGTGAAGGTGTTGCCGTAATCGTTGGGGTAAAGGTTGGTGTAGGGGTTTGCGTTGGTATGGGTGTTTCAGTCGGTGTTGACGTAAAAGTAGGCGTGGGTGTCGGCACTTGAAGGATCACTTGAATTTTCTTTTCTGAGTAAGTATCCTTCTCACTAAAGACCGTTAAGCGCAGGGTCACTAAACCACTGGGCAAATCCATCACTTCCCAACTTGCCGCCGGATCGTTAGGTTGGGCGGGGTTGTTCCGCTTTACAATGGTCGTCCACTCTTTTGGATCGGCGCCAATGCCAAAGTCAAGTTGAAAGGACTTAAACCATTGAGTAGCATCGGCCAAGAGATAAATCTCCACCAGTGGGTTCGTCAAGGTATCCCCATTGCGCGGGGAGATGAAATCCAGCTTCGGACGTGGATCATCGGATTTGCATTCCCGTTCTGGCGCAAAGCGGATCTTCTTCTCAAAGCCGTTCCGTTCCGCCCACTTTTTGCCTTCTGGGTCTTTTTGAATCCACTTTTTTGCAAACGGATCGGTCACATTGAGGACAAACTCCTCTTTGGTAAAATCCGAACAGGCTGAGGATGCCTTTAGGCCGGTCCAGGTGTCAATTTGCGCCATTTGCCATAAATCTTCCTCCTTGGGAAGAGGAGGTTGATCAGCAGCAAAGATTTCTGTCGTCTGCTTCGGACACCACTGCGAGGGCTCTGTGCCAGAAACAGCACAGATAATCCGATCCACAATGCCTGCTGGGCGCACAAACGGGGTAACTTTCCCTCCTGCAACCCTTGGTACAGCCTGTTGCATAAAAGCCGACCAAATTGGAGCAGCCCCGCTGATGCCACTGACATCGCTCATCGGGGTGTAGTCCGCATTTCCCACCCAGACACCCACTGCTAAATCTGGCGTGTATCCAAGCGTCCAATTATCGCGGAAATCATTGGTCGTCCCTGTCTTAGCTGCAGCCGGAAACGGCAAGTTCAAGGGCGAGTCCCTGCCAAACATTGGCGCTCTCGCCTCGTTATCCGATAATATCGAAGTGATGAGGAAAACATGCTCTGGGCGCAGCACCTGCTGAACGGGACCTCGCGGCGCTTCATAGACCACATTACCCTCGTGATCAAAGATCTTCGTAATGGAAATCAAGGGCGTCTTTCGTCCCATGTTTGCCAGAATAGCATACACATTTGTCAGTTCTAAGAGCGTAACGTCCCCACCGCCCAACGTCAGCGATAAGCCATAATCCTCGCGAGTTAAAGTTGTAATGCCCAACCTCCTCGCCATCGCCAGAAATCCATCTTCACCGGGAATCAGTGGATCATCATAGATACCAACAAATTGCAGCGCCTTTACTGCCGGCACGTTATAAGAGTTCGCTAAAGCTGCGCGAACGGTTACCGGACCGTGAAATCTCTCATCGTAGTTGACCGGTTTATAGGGCGGACGCGGGTCTTCAGGGCGTCCCGAAGGAGGGAACTCCGAAGGGACATCCCAAATCAGAGTGGCTGGAGTCCAACCCTTCTCAAAAGCCGCAAGATAGGTGATGGGTTTGATCGAGGAACCCGGCTGGCGCGGGCTAATTGCCATATTCACCTGTCCATCAATGGTTTCATCTTCAAAATCGGCTGATCCGACCATTGCCAAGATTTCTCCAGTCGGAGGGTGAATTGCCACTAAAGCCCCACTCTTCACGTTTTTCTCTCGCAAGCGGCTTACCTGTTCTTTGACCAAACGCTCCGCAATTTGCTGCAGCTCACTATCTAAAGTGGTATAAACCGAAAACCCAGAGCGGTAGATGGTCTGGACATCGTATTCCGCTTCCAATTGCTGGCGAATATAATTCACCCAATGCGGATGCTTCATGGGAATATTCGGAGAGGGAAAAGTGTAGTTGAGGATTTCCTCGCGTGCCTTCGTCGCAGTTACCGGATCAACACATACGGGTTGAGGAGAGTTACTCACATAAATACAACCCTGCTCTTGACTGACGCGATACATCAGGACTAAAACATCACTAAACCGCTTTAGAGTCGCCTCTCGGTTGGTGTAGATATCGTATATCGAAGGGGCTTGAGGCAACCCCGCAAGAAAGGCTGCTTGCGCCAAGGTGAGCTTATCGGCTGTCGTCCGAAAGTAGGTTTCCGCGGCTGCCTCAACGCCGTAGGCAAGATTGCCATAGTAATTTTCATTGAGATAAATCTCCAAAATCTCGTCCTTGGAATAGCGCCGCGTTAATTCAGCCGCCAAAATGGCTTCACGCACTTTGCGTTGATAGGATCGATTACTGCGTTCTTCAGGGCTAAAAAGCAAATTGCGCGCTAACTGCTGGGTAATTGTCGATGCTCCAGATACCGTATCCCCACTACTCAGATTTTGATAAAAGGCGCGAAAGATAGCGAAGACATCGTAGCCAGGATGATTGTAGTATTCCTTATCCTCGGTAGCAATCGTGGCAGCCACCAGATAAGGCGAAATTCTCTCAAGTGGAACGTAAGTCCGCCGCCCCGCGTTCGGATCAAGGATCTCATAAAGAACGTTTCCGTTTCGATCAAGGATACGGGTCGTTTCAAATTTTGATGCCCGCTCACGCAGATTTTCAATATCGGGCAGTTCTTGCAGAATACGGAAATACTGAATGAGCATAATCGAGAATAAGCACACAGTTAAGATGACACCCCCAAATAAGGCCAAGACGAAACTCCGTACAAAACAACCGCTGACAATACTCCAATCAAATTTGCCTTCCTGCTTATTGGGCGGTTCTAAAACCTTTTGTGAGGTCATTGAAGGAGGCCGTTCCCCGGTTTGAGAGAATTGCGTTCGAGACACAGACTGAGCAGGCCGGTTTGATTTTAGGGGATTAACTCTGGTAGGATCCGGGGAGACAGGGTGAACTCGTGTCGCCTCCGAGGCTCTGGTGCGTGGAGCTACTCGGGTGGCATCGGAATCGGTTTCGGTAATCCGCCGCGGCAAGGGTAAGCCATAGGTGCCAATTGGCGGGGAAGGATGAGGTGGAGTGCTGCCGAATTCCGGTGGGGGCGGCTCGCGAAGTTTCGTCTCTTCTTCTTGCTCGCCTTTGCCTTCTCCTTCTCCAACGAAATCCTCGGCTGGAGAAGGCTCGCTTTCTCCAGGCGGCTCGATCTCCTCAAACCATCCGCCCGTTCGTTCCGGCTCACCTGTAGGATGACGGCTAAGTTTACCGGTCGTCAAACTCTCGAGTGATGAGGCTTCTGATGTTTCGTCTTCTCCTTCTGATAACAACCGTCGAAAGCGCTTTGCGGCGTCCTGATCAGAAGGAGAACTAAGTGGCTCACTCATCTTTGCTCCTTATGGTTGTGGTTTAGAGGCAACGAGCACCAACCACTTTCCTTTCATTACCGATTCGGCCCTTTGATTGATCACATCAACTTGGATGGAAACCATTCCTCCACCCAGTCGGGGCAAGGCTTTTACTTCAACGACTCGCATTTCAACCTGAAGGGTATCGCCAATAAACACAGGCTTGATAAATTTCCATTCTTCTATCTCTCGAAATGCAAGAACAGTGCCTTCGAGAATGCCCGTCCTCATCGCTAAACCACTCGCAATTGCTAAACCCAAAAGCCCATGAGCAATTCGTTGCCCATAAGGAGTTGTCTTAGCGAATTCGGAGTCGGTGTGAATCTGATTATAATCACCGGATAAACCGGCGAAAGTTAGCACATCGTGCTCGGTAATCGTCCTACCAACGCTGGTATAGGATTGTCCTACGACAAACTCTTCAAAATAACGACCACGAATTTCTAATTTCTCATTCAAGGTTTGCTCCTTTAGCCTAATCTATTCTAGCACAAGCTACTGAAACTCTTCATTTTTAGAACACACCAACCCAGAATTCGTTCTGGTTCAATCATCCCGCCCATCCTAAATCCAAATTTGTTTCTGATTCTTTCCTCCATTTTTCTACGCTCCTACGGTAAAATTGATTCATCTGTCTTAGTCTTAGAGAACAATCTTTCAGATGCTAAGAACTCATGATATCCCAAAGCGATCAAATCTATCTCGCGATTGCCATCGTACAAAGTCAGGATGAAAGAAGAGCCTGTGATGCTCTTCAAAAAGCTGGCTTTGATCTGGTTAGCATCTCCACACACGGGGCGTTATTAGGCAAAAGAAATAGCACGCTGCTCGTCCGAGTTCCAGAGACAGAAGTCCAATCCTTTTTAGACATTATTCACACTTATTGCCATGAACGCATTGAATACATCGCCACGCCGTTAGAAGGAACTCCGCTTCCTATTCCAGTCTCCACACCAATCACAATCGGGGGAGCAACCGTCTTCTTTATCCCCATCGAATCGTATGAGGAGCTCTAAACCATGAAACTCATTATTGCCATTATCAGGGATGTAGATAACGAAGCCGTCTGTCAAGCATTGATTGGTGCTGATTATCGGGTGACTCAAGTGGCGTCAACGGGGGGCTTCCTTCGTAAAGGGTCAACAACGTTGATGATTGGTGTTGAAGACGATCGCCTTCAGGAAGCATTAAAAATCATCCGCGAACACACCACTCGGCCACAAGAAAGCGACATGAAAAGAGCAACAATCTTTGTGCTAAACATTGCTCAATTTACTCAGCTCTAAGGTATTCTCTTTCCCGAAATTCGATCACATGATAAATCGAAACACTTAAAACTTCTCTGCGCCAAAGATGAGGGTCGGTGCCCATTTTCATACACAAATGATCGAGAAATTCCCTCGGATCGGAGATTTTGTGCCACACTTGGGGTAAAAACGTAGCTCTTCTGCCCCGCCAAGATAATACAACCCCATCCTCGTAAGGTTTCAGCAAACTTGGCAGATCAAGTGGTTGGTTGTAGTCTATATGTTGTGGTTTGGTAAGAACTGAGATTTCGATCTCAATCAAAGGTAATTCTTCCTTAGTTAGCGGAGGAAAGCGGAAATCTTGAAACGCAGCCGCAAGGGCGTGCTCTTTCACATCTTCGATTAGAGGCTGATAAGCTTCTAGCGCGCCAACACACCCCCTTAACTCGCCCTGAATGGTCAGGGTCACAAAGGTTGCTGCAGGTTGCAGCAAGGATTCTGAAGGAGGAGGTAATTCATGCGGCGACTTAATTCCGAACTGCTCTTCCAATGCCCGACGGGCGACTTTCAGTAGATATTTTTTCTCCTCGTCGTTCAGATCACGGATTTCCATATGATCCTCCTTCAAATTCATTAAACCATACTTGCCGACAAAAATAAAGTCAAAGGAACTGTTCTGTCGAAGTAGACGAATTTTGTCAGGATATTACATGACACCCTGCACTTTGCAAATTGCTTGCAATAAAATATAATGAGTTCACTGCAAAAAGGTCAAAATCAAACCACAGAGACACGGAGGCACCGAGGTGATAATGAAGAAGAACTTCGTGACTCTGTGTATTCGTGGTGAGAATTCAATGTTTTTGCAGTAGAGTCATATAATCCATTTATCATTGAGTCTGATGCTCTTGGAGGTATCGTATGGCAATGCGAGTTTGGGAAATCTATAAGACCCGTTTTTGCAATCAAGCTGGCTGCGACGTACAGTTTGAGGTCGAAGTTGTCTATCCACCCGAATGGATGCCCGATACGCCGCCGCGCGTGCTTGCCCATCGCTGCTCGCATGGTACGATCTGCAACTACGATGAACATGCCGGCTGTGTTTGGTCGGGAACCAACCCCTTGGTCGATCCTTTTGCCGACCGCAGTTAAGTTAGATCACACTCAATTTTTTTCCGACCTTAGTGAAAATCTCCAAACCGCGTTCCAAGTCTTCTTGCTGGTGAGCCGCCGAGATCATCACGCGAATGCGCGCTTTACCGCGCGGGACTGTTGGGAATCCAATTGCCATGGCAAAAACACCCTCTTCAAACAAGGCTTTACTGAACTCTTGAGCCAAGGGGGCCTCACCTAACATCACCGGGGTAATGGGTGTCACACTCTTCCCCAAATCAAAACCGACTTTGCGCATCTCGTCCTTGAAGAACCGCGTGTTTTCCCAAAGGCGGTCCACTAATTCGGTTGAACTCTCCAAAATTTCAAGGCTAGCCAAGCAAGCTGCCGTATCCGGAACTGTCATGGCCGAGGAAAACAAAAAGGGACGAGCACGCTGTCTCAGCCATTCGACAATCAAGCCATTCCCTGCCACAACACCGCCAACCACCCCAAAGGCTTTCGATAGTGTGCCAACTTCGATATCAACTTTGCCATGCAAGTCATAGTGGTCAACAATTCCCCGCCCACCTTTGCCGAGCACTCCTTCGCCATGCGCATCATCCACCATCAGGATTGCATCGTGCTTTCTAGCAACCTCATAAATCTGATCAAGCGGGGCAATGTCACCATCCATGCTGAAGACACCATCGGTGACCACTAAGGCGCGCGGGTGGTTGCGCCGTTCCTCAAACAAAGCTTTGTCCAAATCCTGCGGATCGCAATGGTTGTAACGCACGATCTTTGCCCCCGATAGGCGACAACCATCGATGATGCTGGCATGGTTAAGTTCATCGGAAAAGATAACATCTTCCTTGCCAACTAATGCAGGTATGGTAGCTAGGTTGGCATTGAAACCAGACTGGAAGGTAATCGCTGCTTCCACCCCTTTGAAAGCCGCCAAGCGTTTTTCCAATTCGATATGTAAATCCATGGTGCCGGCAATCGTGCGCACTGCGGCCGGCCCGACTCCGTACTTCTCCATCGCAGCTTGGGCCGCCTGCACTACTTTGGGATGGTTGGCTAAGCCCAAATAATTGTTTGAACAGAAATTCAAGACCTTTTTGCCATCCACAACCAACCACGCTCCTTGCGGGGAGCTCAGCGTGCGGATGCGGTTATATAATCCCGCTGCTTTGAGATTCTGGATTTCATCTCCTATCCAAGTCAAGGCGCTTGTCATTTTAGACCTCCTCATCTCACTTATTTCGATCCCTTTTCCGATTCCCCAAACCCACTAATCGCCCAAAGACCTCCCTAGAAGTTGGCAGGTCTTCGCGCCGAATGCCGCTTTCTTCCAAAACCCAGTTTGCTGCCATCCGTTCTGTTTGCCATTGCTCAAATCGTTGTTGTGCATCGAGTAGGCTCTGGGTTAACCCCTCAACTTCACCGTTGTGAATTTGTTCACGCCACTCAACCAACACTGTGAGCAAGTCATTGATTAACCGCTCTACTGTTTCTCGATTGGCAGATAAGGTGTGTGACAATTCCGCCGCTGAGGTTGACTTCGCAATTGGCAGTCCCATTTCCCAAAAGTCTTGGGCGGCAAATTTGCGCGCCTCTCGCCAACCGGGTTGACGGGCGAGCGTATAAACCATCAAAGCCGAAAGCAATTGCGGGATGACCTGCGCTTCGGCTAGCACACCGTCCATTTCGATCATGTCCGCAAACAATGGCTGCGACCCGATCCTATGAATTAATCCCCCCATCAGGTCATAAACCTCAGCCGGCATGCCGGGCGGTGCAGTGACAGCCACGACCCCTTGGTAAAAGTAGTCTCGCCTTGCAGCGCTTACCCCTTTGCTTGTATCTTGAAGATAAGCAGGGTTAATGGCAAGATTCCAGCCGATATAATACCGATTCGGGGGTAGTAGACTCCCCATCCATTCGGAGACCTTCTGTTTTGCAGGGCTTAGATCGATGACAACTGCGCCTGGTGTTAAGTCCTGTGCAATCTGTTGAACGGTCTCTCGAATTTGATCAAACGGCAGCGCCAAAAAGACAACGTCAGCATCCTGCACCGCTTGATGAAGATTGATTGCATAGGCATCAATTGCCCCTACCCTTTTCGCCTCTTGAGCTGCATTTATCTCTCGGTCGTGCCCGATTCGTTGAATGTCTCCCGCTTTTTCCCCTAGCGCTAACCCCAAAGAACAACCGATCTTTCCCAATCCAATAATCGTAATAATCATCGACTTCTCCTTAGCTCACCTGATCCACTTTCTGCAATTTACTTAACTTCGTTGCTTCGGGTAAGACAAAATCAAGCTCTTCATGATCCTGATGATGTTGCACCAACCAAACGATTTGCTCATTGACTCCTTGCTCACGCAACAACTCTGCACCCCAGATCGGGTGAAATTGCCCTACCAATAAGGGTCGTTGCCACCATGAAACCTTTGACAAATCCTGATCTTTCAATCTTAATTTTATCCCCAACTTTCTTGAAAACCACCTGAAAAGAACAATCCACACCCTTTCCCAAAGCCTTAATCGATAGCGGATTTTCCCAATATCGTGGAGTAAGGCTGCGGAAAGCAAAAGCTCATCCCCTTCACCTTGTTCAATCAATTTTTGGCATACCCTGATGGCATGAGCTTTCTCAGAGCGCTCAAGACGATCAAATAGATAAACGAGTGACGGGGTCAGAAGCCGCTCGACCAATTCTCGATCTTCTTCTTCTGTCTTCGCCCGCAAGGCGCTCCAAAACTGCCAAAAGCGATAAAGCCGACCCACGAATTAGCCAATCAGAACGCGCATCAGAAACCACAAAGGCGGACTGATAATGTACCCCAAAACACCCAGAAAAACGATTGCCATCAGGATGATCGGCCCATAAGGGCGAATCGCATCTAAGAATTGCACCCACCTTGGGGGAAAGAAATACTCCGCAATCTTTTCACCATCCAAAGGAGCAATCGGCAATAGATTGAACAGCATCAACAGGAGATTGATCTGGATAAAAACATAGAGCAATTGGGGAAGAGTCGGCAGGAGGTGACTCGATCGGGTTTGGATGGCAAAAATAGCTTCCTCAAGAGAAACCCACCCCATGCGGAATGGAATTGCGGCGACCAGTGCCATAGCCAGATTCGATAGCGGACCCGCAAGAGCAACTAACATCATAGCAGAGGACGACTTTCGTTGTAGGGCATAAGGGTTAACCGGCACCGGCTTTGCCCAACCGAATCCCGCCACTAACAACAACAAAGAACCGATCGGATCCAAATGAGCTAATGGGTTTAAGGTCAACCGTCCGTTCATTCTCGGGGTCGGGTCACCAAAATAATTTGCCGTCCAGGCGTGAGCGAATTCATGGACAGAAAAGGCTGTCAACAAAACAAATAAATGGGCGAGGAGTGTAGAGAGATCGAAATTCATCAACATGAAATCTTTCCTAACCGTAATGCGATTATACCATCTCCTCTTTGGCAAACCGAAGAACTCACCCCACATCTTTCCTATTATGGAGAAAACCAGCATGTTATAATCCAAAAAACCCCTCTCTGAACAACGAGGGCAAAAAAAAATTTTTTGTCTAGAGCAAAGCAGATGTTACCAGATATCCAACTTGACGACATCCTCCGCTTACGCAAACCGCATCCTTGCGGTAGCTACGAATGGCGAGTTGTCCGCTTAGGAGCAGATATCGGCTTAGAATGTCTCGTTTGCGGGCGGCGTATTTTGCTATCGCGCCGAGAACTTGCTCATCGTCTCAAAAAGGTGATCCTTTCCCATGGCACTCCGACCAACCAACCCTGACAAAGCACGCATCCTGTTTCTGTTTTCCGATACCGGCGGCGGCCATCGCAGCGCCGCAGAAGCGATCATTGAAGCCCTTCAACTTCAATATGGCAATGCCATTGAGACTGAAATGGTGGATATCTTTAAGCAATATGCCCCAAAGCCTTTTGACTTGTTACCAGAACTCTATCCCATTATGGTGCGCGTGCCTCAAGCTTGGGGGTGGGGGTATTACATCAGCAACGACTCCCGCCGGGCAAAGCTCATCGCCGACAGCGCTTGGCCACTCATCCGTCATAACATCCGCAAGTTAGTGAAATCTCATCCCAGCGACCTCATTGTCTCGGTTCACCCTATCGCCAACGCCCCAGTCCTACGCGCTTTGGGGGAACGGCGACCGCCCTTTATCACCGTCGTGACCGATCTGGTGACAACCCATGCTTTTTGGTACCATCGGCGCGTGGATTTGTGTATCGTCCCCACGGAAGAAGCGCGCCAAAGAGCCCTCCTTTGCGGGTTGCGCGAAGACCAAGTCATGGTGATCGGGCTGCCGGTGGCGCAACGCTTTTGTCAGCCTCCTACGGACAAACACACCCTACGTGAAAAGTTGGGTTGGCCTCAAGATCGTCCAATCGTGATGCTGGTTGGAGGCGGCGAGGGCATGGGCCCAATGGAGCGGGTTGCGCTCAACATCGATCGCTTCCCCTTACCTCTATGTTTGGTAGTCGTCTGTGGGCGTAATCAAAAACTCAAGAACTCACTTGAAGCGCGCCGTTGGAATCAAATGGTCAAAGTCTATGGCTTTGTGCGGGAAATGCCCGACTTCATGCAGGCGGCCGATATTCTGGTCACCAAAGCCGGGCCAGGCACCATTACCGAAGCCATCAACGCCGCTTTACCTATGTTGCTTTATTCTCGATTGCCAGGGCAGGAAGACGGTAATGTGTCTTATGTTGTCTCTCGCGGGGCGGGATTCTGGACACCTACAGATGAAAGCCTCACACAAGCCTTGCACACTTGGCTTGAAAATCCAGAAAGCTATCAACAAGCTGTTCAAGCCTGCAAACGGATCGCCCGCCCGTCCGCAGCAATGGACATTGCCCGCATCATCTTCGAGCGATTACCCTCAAAACCGGCGATCAATTTACCACAAGAAGCATGAGCACGTTGTATTTGGTCGCTACACCGATCGGGAATCTAGCCGACATCACTCTCCGTGCTATTGAAGTTCTCAAGAGTGTTTCCCTCATCGCAGCCGAAGATACCCGCGTTACCCGAAAATTACTCAACCACTACCAAATTCGCCAGCGGCTGATTAGCCTTTATGATCAGAACGAAACCCGGCGCATTCCTCTCCTCCTTGCAGCCTTAGAACAAGGGGATGTCGCTTTAGTCTCTGATAGCGGCACCCCTGCGCTGAATGACCCCGGCTACGAACTCGTGAACGCTACCATCCAAGCCGGACATCGGATCAGCCCTATTCCCGGCCCGTGTGCACCGATTGCTGCGCTGGTTGCTTCGGGTCTGCCCACCGACCGCTTTCTCTATTTAGGTTTCTTACCGCGCAAATCAACCGAGCTAAAACGCTCTCTCGAAAATATTTCTGCGCTCTCCTATACTCTGGTCTTCTTAGAAGCTCCTCACCGCTTGCTCAAAACACTACGCTTGCTTCACCAAGTTTTAGGTGATCGCAGGGTCGTCGTCGCCAGAGAATTGACCAAACTTCACGAAGAGTTCTGGCGTGGCTATCTCTCTCAAGCCATTGAACACTTTGGCAGCGACAAACCGCGCGGCGAAATTACCCTCGTTATTGAAGGCTCTCATCCACCCCCTCAAAAATGGGACGAACACCGCCTAATCGAAGTGATTCGTCAAAGACTTTGCGTCGGAACAAACCTTAAAGAGCTAGCCCAACAGCTTGCTGACGAGTCTGGCTGGAATAGCAGAGAAATCTACCAGAAAGCATCGCAACTCCGTCAGGCGAGTAAAGAGAACCCACCCTGATGTCATCGCAGCAAATGAAGCTGTCTGCCTTGCAGCAACACTGCTGAGTCACAGGGGTCTCCGCCTGCGAACAGAATCTGAGAAAAGAAAGAGGGATAGCAAACGCCAAATTGGCGTTAAAATACGCCTGCAAACACAATCTACCGGGAGAGGCTATGATCTTGGATGACTTAACCATTTACCCTCGTTATGACCGCCACGACATGCTGTGGCATCTTCAGCACCTGGGCGAACAATTACAAAAAGGCTGGCAACTTGGGATGACTCAAGAGTTAGGCGAAATCCATTCACCGAAACATATTCTTGTTGTAGGTGTCGGTGGATCGGCGATCGGCGCCGATCTGGTCAGCCACTCTGTGCTGCATCAATTATCCATCCCCTTTAGCCTCATTCGAGATTACGAGATTCCGGCTTGGGCAAGCGGTCCTTCATTTCTCGTGGTCGGTTCCTCTCATTCGGGGAACACCGAAGAAGTCCTATATGCCTTGCAATTAGCGCAAAAACGAAATTGTTCTCTGATCGGGATTTCAACAGGAGGTAAACTAGCCAAACTTGCCGCCGAGATGAATTTTCCGCTTTGGAAATATGAGTATAAAGGGCAGCCGCGCGCGGCGGTCGGTTACTCTTTTAGCCTAATGCTAGCTCTTCTATATCGCCTCAATGCGATTCCCGATCCAACTGCAGAGCTCCAAAGCGCCATTCAGGCACTGTCTGAACTGCAGAAAAAGCTAGCCCCACAAGTCCCTACCGTGCAGAATCTTGCCAAACGGATGGCTGGGCAATTAATTGGAAGATGGATTACGGTTTACGGAGCTGGATTTCTTGTCCCGGTTGCCCGTCGTTGGAAAACGCAAATCAACGAACTAGCTAAAGCCTGGGCGCAGTTTGAGGAGATCCCAGAAGCAAACCACAATACCCTAACAGGTACCCAAAACCCTGAAAAGTTGATGACCCAAATTGTTGCCCTATTTCTCCGTTCTCGCTTCCTCCACCCCCGTCATCAACAACGTTTGGAAATGACCAAGCAGGAGTTTATGTTACAAGGATTAGGCACCGATTTTCTCGACGCCGAAGGGGATACGCTCCTTGCCCACTTGTGGACCAGCCTCCTGTTAGGGGATTATATTGCCTATTACCTTGCCATGGCTTATGGGATTGATCCTACGCCGATCGATGTATTGGAAAACTTCAAAGCCGAATTAGGAAAACGACCACTCTCGCTGCCCTAAGCAAATATCCTTAGGCATATTAAGCCAACACAAGCTCCTAAGATTGCCCCAGCCAGAACGTCTGACAAATAGTGAAGTCCTAAACATACCCGAGAAAGACTGACCAGCGGCGCCCAAATTAGCAAGCCAATCCCCCACAACGGTGGCCCTAGCCCTAACCCTAAAATCGCCAATAAAGTTGCGCGCGCCGCATGTCCAGAGGGGAAGGAATGCGGATCGGTGCGCCGATAAATCCCTCCCCACTCACCCGATGGTCTTTGCCTCTTAATCGAGAATTTGATGCCTAAGACCAAGATTGCCAAAATCAAAATCGAGGCAGCGTATAGAACAGCAACTTGTCTTAAAGCAGGGAAGAAGATGCTCACCAAGAGCAAACCGATCAACCAAAACCAAGAATCTCCCGAATGAGCCAAAAGCGCTGCAACGTTCTTCAACCAAGCAGAATGATTGTCTATGCGCAGTTTGCCGCTAAATTGCGCATCCCATTCCATCCATTGGTTCATGCTGTTTTCATTTCCTCCAGACGCCGAAGCAAATCTGCCTCAACAATTTCAAATTGATGCGGCTTGTCGATATCCATGCCCAGCTCTGCATAAGGACAGAGGATTGCTCTCCCGCTGATCTTCATGCGCGCAGCCACCGTGCGAACGGCTTTATCTAAGGTGATCTGACGGAGAAGAAGCAAGATCAAGGTATCGAAACCGATCAGAGCAGCCTGCTTGAACACATTTTTGCGGGCGGCAATAATTTTCTTCCACATTTCTTGATTTTCCGCTGCCAGGGTTGCCCGCACAACATTCATATCACCACCGCAGACCTCGATATCCTTCAGGCGAGTGTACGAACGCCGCGATTGGGGGTATTTGGCTTCCATCACCCGCCGCTCAATCACCGTGTAATAAACATCTTCATCAGTTTGCATGGTTGTCTGCACCAACCAATCGACAATCTTCCCTGTGATCGCTGGAATATCCGATGATACCAAGACCACGTGATGCGCCTTTGGTTCCAACTCCAAAACCTTCTGCATTCCCGCAAGGATATTCGACAGCATATCTCCCTGATTGGGAATAGTTGCCTGGACTTTGCTTGTTCGCATCTCTTCTGGCAGCAGCGCCCCTACAACAATGACTCGGCTAATTTGCTCTGCCTCTTGCAACGCCTCCAGTACCCATCGAATCATCGGTTTGCCAGCAATAGGTAGTAAAGCTTTTGCCCTTCCCTGGGACAATGGGTAAAGGGGTTCCCCTGCTTGAGGAATTCCACCAGCAGTGACTATGGCAGGAAGCATCAATTTAACTCCTGAAGTTGGGGTTGCAGACCAATCTGATCTAATAGTTCGTTTAACTCCTCAACAGTCAATTTACGCCCCTTCCCACTGGCTGCGATGAGGGCGGCCTCCATCATGTTCGTCCCAAAAGAACGCCCGTCCAAAACCGGGGTTGAGGTTATCAGATATTTCACACCTGCCTGACGGAACAACTCCACATCAGAGGTTGTGGTTGTGTTTGTCGCAATCACTTTTCCATCTAACCGCTCAGGCATGTGCCGTTTGACGTAATGACAATCGCCGGCGATCACGGTCGCCCACTGATAATATTTTTCCCACTTGGGGATGCGCTGTTCTTGTTTTTCACCGGTTGGATAGAGCCATTCAAACGGAAAGCGACCGGCAATTGGCATCAGAATCGCGGCTAAAACTTTGAGCGTTGACGTCTTCCGAATCGGAATGGGCAACCCCAAAGCGAACATCATATCGCCAAATACACATTCATATCCATGCTCAGCAAAGGAGCAAGCCATGCCCCAACGATCAACGCCGACAGTAATAAAAGCCTTGCGCTCCTTCACGTACTCCCCAATTTTCTCATTAATAAAAGGCGCTAGGCGGTATTCTAGGGAATTTTTCAATCCAGCTCCATCAACCAATGGGGTTTTCTGGACAAAGCGCACCATCGGCTGCACAGAATAC
This sequence comes from uncultured Anaerolineales bacterium, assembly GCA_937928795.1. Taxonomy (GTDB): domain Bacteria; phylum Chloroflexota; class Anaerolineae; order Anaerolineales; family UBA4823; genus NAK19. Next base: position 46,328 of record CALFWB010000066.1, on the reverse strand, counting down.
AAGGGATACCACTTCCGATCCACCATGACGCCTAAATCTGCCCCACCCACGCCAAAGGCATCTACTTTTCCATCTAACTCTTGATAGAGCCGCGCCGCTTTCTCCATATCCCCATCGGTACCAATGCGCTCGATTAGCACAGTTTCCCCCAAAAGTTGCACTTCTACGCTCTTATCTCGTTTTGATGAGCCGATACTAATGCTCACTGCGCGTTTCATCTTATCCGCCTCCAATCATCCTCCTCCAGTTGATTCCCATAGAAAACAACCCCAATCATACTCCAACGTTACCACTTTGAATAGACAGATTTGTCTCAAGGCAGGGCTTTTCAAAAACTTATTAGGATCAAACCTTGTGCCCTCATCCCTTCGACAAGCTCAGGACAGCGCCCTTCGACAAGCTCAGGACAGCGCCCTTCGACAAGCTCAACCTACCAGCACTTCGTCAGGCTCAGTGCGGCGCTAGGGTCTCCCCTCTCCCTCTGGGAGAGGAGTGAGGGAACCGTTCAAGCACACCAAAGACGCAAGAAGAAGGCAAAAGAGATTAGATGATTGGAAAACCCTAGATGAACCCTAGAGGCAGGCAAAAAAATCATCGCTTCGGAGTATAATCATAGAAAATCCACCCTGTTTTGTACAATTTGGTGTAGGAGAAAATGCCCATGTCTATTCCTCCCCATGCCTACTTTCAAGGCAAAATTGTCCCTTATGCAGAAGCAAAAATTAGCGTGTTGACGCATGGCTTTAACTACGGCACAGCCGTTTTTGGCGGCTTACGCGCCTATTGGAACGCCGAGAAAGAGGAGCTGTATCTTTTTCGCCCCATCGATCACTATCGCCGCTTCTTGAACTCAGCTAAATTGCTCCGCATGGAGCTTAATCATACCCCCGAAAGCTTAACTCAAGTAACGGTCGACTTGATTCGCCAAGATAATTATCGCCAAGATATTTACATTCGCCCCATTGCCTACAAGGCAGATGAAGTGATCGGAGTGCGATTACACGATTTACGTGATGAACTCGCCATTGTTGCCCTTCCCTTTGAAAGGTATCTTAAAAACGACACTAACGCCCATGTCACCTTCTCGGCCTGGCGGCGCATTGATGATAATGCCATCCCAGCTCGAGGCAAGATCAGCGGCGCTTATATCAACTCAGCCTTCATTAAAACCGATGCGGTGCTAGCAGGCTACGATGAAGCGCTTGTGCTAACCCAAGAGGGCCATGTCTCCGAAGGAAGCGCAATGAACGTTTTTATGGTCAAGGATGGCACGCTCATCACACCCCCAATCACAGAAAACATTCTCGAAGGCATCACGCGGCGTGCCGTGATCGAATTAGCCCAAGGTGAACTCGGCGTGATCACCCAGGAACGCCCGATCGACCGCACTGAGGTTTACCTATGTGACGAACTGTTCCTAACCGGATCGGCAGCCCAAATCGTTGCCGTCACCCGCATTGATCATCGCCCGGTCGGATCAGGTGTTATGGGCCCAATCACCGCTGCGTTACGAGAGGCTTTTGAGAAAGCCATCCGCGGCTGCTTGCCCAAATACCGCCATTGGAACACCCCGGTCTATCTAAGTGAGAGGATTGCCCAGCGAAACTAACCCTGTCTCGACCCTAACTCTTCAAATAGAGCCAGAAAGTCCGCAGCTAACTTTTGACGATGAAAACGATCCTCAATCGCTTTGCGCCCGTTTTTCCCCATTTCGGCGACAAGCGCTCGATCTTGGCATAAAGATAGCACAGCTTGTGCCAATGCATGAGGATCGCCAGGCGGAACAGCCATGCCAGCTTGATTTTTCTCAACGACCTCTTGGATAACACCCGGAATAGCCAACAACACCGCTTTACCGGCTGCCATATAATCAAACACCTTGTTTGGAAAAACTGTTCCATAAAGCGGGATCGGCTTCAAAATCGCCAGACAAACATCAGCCGCTCCCAACACGGTTGCCATCTCGGTTTTTGCCACCGGCGGCAGAAATTGCACATTCGTTAGATCCCTTCGGAGCGCCTCTTGCTGCAAGCGAGGCTTTTCTTTGCCATCGCCAACCAACACAAAAGCAATTTCAGGAATTAAGCGCAGCTCTTCTGCTGCCGCCAAAACTTGATCCAAATCGTTCGACAAACCGTGCGCCCCAGCATACAAAACGACAAACTTATCTTCTAAGCCATGTTTGCGCCGAAATTCATTGCTATTGTCATTTGAAGCAAATAAACTAGGGTCCGAACCATTAGGAACGACCTCGACCCGTTTTGCCCCTCGTTCGCGAACGTGCGCTGTAAAACCGGGCGAATTGACCACTACGAGGTCGGCTTGACGAAGCAGAAACCGCTCCAGCCATTCGGACGCAGCAATCAAGATGGGATTTTTCAAGACCCCAACTTGGATCGCAAACGCTGGCCAGAGGTCGCGCACTTCCAACAAGAGCGGATTGCGTTTCAATTTCGCCACCAACCAAGCCGTAATCACCTGAAAGATGGGCGGAGAAGTCCCCCACACAACGCTTACCTCCTTCACGCGCAAGGCATACCAAAGAGAGGTGAACATAAAGCTGATAAAACTCAGCGTGCGATGGACAAAACTGCGGTGAAAGGCGCCATAAACCGGCACTCTGCGGATAACGACTTCCCCCGCCCCGATTTTCATGCGCTCGGCCTTTTCCGACGATTGCGCAGCGCCGGTCATATAATTAATTGGGCTCGTGATCACTACCACTTCATGACCGCGTTCGGCAAAGAAGCGAGCCAGCTCATGGTGACGCGTTCCGCCCGGCTCATCCAGCGCTGCAAACGCTTGATGGATCAGGAGAATTTTCATGCCTTTTCGTCTTGGTATGTAGATTTGACTGGCAAATCCCAAATCGTCTCGAGCGTGGTAGGCAAAGTTGCCTGCCCCTCCAAGATAACGGAAAGGGCTGGTTGGAGCAAATTATAGTTTGGCGAGCGGAAACCGTAAACCATCCTTTCTTCGCCCTCACCGAACACCACCCTCCCAGCTTGGACGATGCACAACCTGAATTGCCTTGGGGCGCGCAGCCTTAAACAAATTTGCCGTGCATCAAGCTGCAATAACAATCGCCAACCCTCTTCTTCTGTAAAAACCTGCCAATTACAGGGATGGATTAACCAATGCAAGCCTATCCAATGCCTAGATAGCTGCCCTTTTCCTCTGCTCGGTTCCAGTTCATCTTGAATCACCCAGCGATGATCATCCTGAAGGGTAAGCCATCGGCGCAGGCGAACGCCAAACGAACGGTATCCGTTATGCTCAGCTCCAACCATGACCTCATTTCTTACGCTATCCATGCGCCATTCCAAAATCTTTGTCTTTGCCCAATCCAACCAAAGGAATTTTCCCGCTCGAGTCATTGGGTTGCAACTGTTAATCGTAATCGTGTTGTGGTAGAACGCCTCCGACAGAGAATTATCCCAAGGAGGTAAAGCGGTATAACGATAGGTGCCGGCATCGCATGCCAGATTTATCCCTTCCCACCACAAATCAACGTGGAGAAGATCGGCGTGGGTGGGACGGGAGAAAAAGCGCGGGCAACGCAAGGCTGCCCAAGTCGATCGATCCTGTGAGTGAAGCAAAACCCATGAATTCGGACGAGTCGAAAAACGCTCGCTTTGAACAGCCGCAGCGGTTTTCCTAGATTCCTCCCACGCGGAGGGCTCCCCCTGCCAAACGCCGTACCAAAGGCTCATCTCATCCCAACATCCTGCGCCAAAAGCCACCTCACCGACAAACGCTCGATAGGCAGACTGGATAACCGGGCGGAAATCCTCAAAGGGACTCTGACTTAGGGGTTGGATATAAGCCCCATCATTGGGGCCCAGATTTGGTACACACCCGTTGCGTGGTTCACAACAATCCTTGAGCCATCTCGCCGCTTCGGCAAGGCGTTTGGTGATCTCCTCTGGGAATGCTTCTCCCCTGCCTACGGCTAAAAGATGCGCCCAAAGCGCCAGTTGGAGCATCAAACGGTGGTAATTCGTGCTGTGTTGAACATAGGTCCCATCTTCGGCAATCTGCCTCCGCAACCCGCTCACGAACCAATTCCAGCCTTGTTGCCACCAACTCCTAGCGAGAGGGTGCTCTGCGAGCACCCAGCCAGCCGTCATTAAGCCAACCGCTTCACTAAGGAGATGATTGTTGTTTTGAGCAAAGGCATAATGCACCGTACTGGGAATGCGCGCAGCGTGGATAGCTAGGGCTTCAAGCAATCGTTGTTGGCGTTTTTCCGTACTGGAAGAGGCGCCTCGAAAAACTTGGAAGCCAAACGTCCAAGCGATCAAACGCAATGCCACCTCCTGAGCCGACAACCACTGGAAGCCAGTGTACGGAGGATGGTTTTCCAGAAAGGACTCGATCTCCTCCCAAAACCGCTCGGCATAGCGTTCCTGCGATTGCAACCGATATGCCCGTGCCAAAGGGTAAACCCAGCCGAAACGAGCCGCTTCCCAGACCATTTTGAGGTCAAAATCCTCGTTTTCGGAACGGTTTAGGGAGCGTTCTATCTGCGTGAACCAAAGGTCGGCTTTCTTTGGAGGAACCCTTAATTCCATCACTTGGGAACCAAACACGCGCATCTTGCCGGCGCAAATCTCTTCTGCCTCGTCAAGCAATGCTCCAACTTGATCGCCAAGCACAACTCGAAGGGAATGCGCTGAAGGTAACTCAAATAACGGCTGAAAACCTACCCCCCGTGCACCGTTCAAAGCCCGTTCAAGCGCCTTGCGACTCATTTGCTCCGTAAGCCCAGTGCGAAGAGTCAATTGATACCAAGCATAGTGGCAAGTTTGGGCAATCCCCAATTCTCTTGCAGCTCGAAAAGCTAGCCAAAGGCGCTTGGCGAAAGTCATCCTAAGTCCATATAGGAAATGGTTTCCTCTTTCCCCGAATGAAGGGCCTGTTGAGCGGCTAAGATCGCTTGAGTGACCCCGAAGAGCTGCGGATAAGGGATCGGTGGGCTCCCAGTTTTTGAAATTGCCTGAAGGAAGGCGCGCATCTCAGCAGCATGGCCCTTATCCTGCCGTAGCCAATTGCGCTCTACCCGGCGACTTCCGCCCTTGACCAATTCCAAACGCCGAAAGTCATCCAGCACAGCTACCTTCCCCCCACAAAAGGCTTCAATGCGCTCTTTCGGAAAAGCTTTATCCCCATTGGCGAGGTAAGTAATCACTCCAATCGAACCGTCCGCAAAGGTAAATTGGAGGACCAAATTATCCTCCCGATACCAATTTTGATCCGGCAAACCCTTAGCCCAGACCTTGATGGGCAGTTCGTTGAGAAGATAGACAATCGTGTCTAAGAAGTGGCACACCTCGCCGATCAAACGTCCCCCACCTTGCTGCGGATCATGCACCCAATGGGTACGTGGGATATAGCCAGCGTTGATCCGATAATGGAGATAAGCGGGTTGAGTTCTCGGTTCAAGAAATTGTTGCAGCGCTTGAACGAACGGCGCAAAGCGCCGATTAAAACCAACCATCAACAAGGGACTCGCCCCGTTTGCGGAACCTATCGTCTCTATCTCAAGCAGAACATCTCGGATAAGGGTAAGGTCGGAGTCGTTGATGGCAAGTGGTTTTTCACAAAAGACGTGCTTTCCTGCGCGCAGCGCTGCAGCAGCTTGTTGTGCATGGAGATGATGACGGGTTAAGATGACAACCGCATCAATTTCATTGTCCGATAAAATCTGAGCCACGTCACTGGTTGCATAACGAACCTTGTATTTCTGCCCTAAATGCTGCGCAGACAATCCCCCAGCGGAAGCAATTCCTCTCAACTCTACCCCGCTTGTGCGTTTGAGAATGGGCAAAAGCACTAGCGAGGCAAAGTTCCCTGCCCCGATGATCCCTAGGCGCACCGGCAAGTGCGACCTCTTCGACCGGCTCGGTGTTTGCGGCAGGGAAAATTGAACCGTAGGCGTAGGTTCAGAAGCTTGATCTGCATAATGGAACAAAACTGCTAGAAACGGTTCTTCTTTCTTCCCAGAAATCAAAGCATAGGCTTGTTCAGCTTGGTCAATTGGGAAGCGATGGGTAATCAATGGCTTTACATCGATGAGCCCCTTTTCAATCAGAGTGAGGAAGGCGGCTAAATTCCGTCCCTCTGTCCAACGCACATAGTCAATCGGATAGTCGATACCATTCTCTTCGTAAAGCGGGTCGTAGCGTCCGGGTCCATACGAGCGCGAATTTACGAAAAAGAGTTCTTTCTCATAATAAGGCTTGCGAGGCAGATTTTCCCCCACTGCACCCGCTGCAACAATCGTTGCCCGCGAACGAGCAATCGCAGCGGCCAACTCGACCGGTTCAGAGGAAGGCGTATCGGCTGCAATGATAACGGCATCAAATCCCTGCCCCTCGGTGAAGGTTGGTGTCAATTCGAGAGCTCGTTCGGGCTGAATGGCAACAAATCCCAATGCTTGGGCAAGCTCTAACCGCCAAGAATTTAACTCAAAAGCCGCCACCCCACAACCGGCTGCCCGAGCGACCAGAGCAGCCATAAAACCGATCAGACCCATCCCGATTACAGCAATGCGCTCGCCAACCTGCGCGTTAGCCAGACGAAAGGCATGCATCCCGATTGCTCCAACCGTTGCAAAAGCCGCCGACTCATCATCAATCGTTGCTGGCACCCGGACCACTAAGTTCCTAGGCACTACCGCATATTCGGCGTGTACGGCGTATCCTCCACCGCCACAGGCTACCCGCTGACCGACTTCAATCCCATCCACACCTTCCCCAACAGCAACAACTTTCCCCATTGAGGAATATCCTAAGGGCATAACCTGATCCAAGCGGTTGAAAGCCATCTCCAGAGTAGTAAGCACTCCTTCCTGACGAGCTTTTTCCAGCACTTGGCGGGCTAAGTCCGGGCGAGAGCGCACTTTTCCAATTAAGCTTTTGCTGCCAAATTCCACTAACATCCGCTCGGTGCCGGCTGAAACCAACGAAGCACGCGTCTTGACCAAAACAAAGCCAGGTCTTAAGGCCGGTACAGGGGTTTCGATCAACTCTGTTTGACCGGTGCGCATGTTTTGAACCACCTGCTTCATGATGGCCCTTCCTTCAAAATTTTATGGATCGCCAACGTATTGAGCAAAGCCTTTGGGACAAAGGACGGCAATGACACATATTCTTGTTCTTTGCCGGAGGCAGGGTCTCTTTCGGAACAATGGGCGTTGTTTCCCGCCGGACCTAAGCCATCCAACGTTGGGAAATGCTCCCAGAAATAATTGCCATCGCTCAGTCCTCCTCGCTTTTCACCCTCAAGTTTCATCCCTAGCCGTTCAGCTACCTCATGCCAAACGGAAAATAGTTGCTGGGTCGATTCGTTTTCTGGCCAGGGAGAGGATTGCTCCACCAATCGCACGTTCACCTTACAAGCGAAGCCGTCCTGACTGTAAACCTGCGGTTCTTTTTGCAGACTAAGAATCTGCTGGATGGCTTCAGCGAAGACCGTTGGCGAGAAAGCCCTCATTTCGACTTCAGCATGGGCGAAGTGGGGCACTCGATTGACTACCGTCCCGCCGCGCACAACCCCGACGTTCACCGTCAAATGACGTCCATAGTCGGTCATAGAAGCCAGTCGGAGGGTAGTATGAGCCAACTGAACAATTGCGTTTGCCCCTCCCCCATGGTTGTTCCCCGAATGGGCAGAACGTCCTTCGACATCTACATGAAAATAAGCGCGACCTTTGCGCGCTACAACCAGCTTGAAGGTCTTATCTTGTATGTTCCCTGCCTCAAAGACTAAACAAGCCCGCGTATGCTGCGGAAACCGCTGGAGGCAGAAACCGCTGAAATCAGCGGAAAGGACTTCTTCGCTGGCATTGAGCGCCACAATCCATTGGGCGTTCTCAAAATCCTGCGGAAAGGCTTCTCGCAGAGCGTCTAAAACCATTAGGATCATCACAGTTCCACCCTTGATGTCCACACAACCAGGCCCATAAGCCCGCCGCCCTTCTAAACGCCAATAGAATTGGTGTTTTTCTTGCTCTTCAGGTGAATAGACTGTATCTAAATGAGAGATCAACGCCAAAGCAGGTCTCTGTACTGCCGATTCGCCGGATGACGCATCACGATAAAGAAACAGATGATGCCCAAAACCAGCTCGCTCTGAAGGGATAAACTCGGACCGAAAACCGCGTTGTTCAAAAATTTCAGCCGTCAGTTTTCCTAACCGATCGACTCCTTGTCCATTGGCAGTAAAGCTGTTGATCTCAACCATTTGGCGCAGAAGGTCCAAATAGTGAGGCAAGCGATTGGCTAAAGTTGTTTCGATGTGATTTTGGATGCGCAGAAAATCCATTTTTTCATCCTTCAAGCTGTCAAGCAAGGAAAAGAATGTTAATCGATTCGGACTTCAAGATTGAGAAGGCAGAGGGAATTATAAACCCTTCTGGTTTGGTCGCAAACTGAAGCACTGATTAGTGTGCACTCAAAAGTTGTTGGCAACATTGCTTTGAAGGACAACTCAATGAGTTGTCCTACAACTTTTGCGTGGATACACTCATTAGGCTTGGGCTTTTCAATCTTCTAATCTCCTGGTCCCCTTCTACTGGATTTAGCCTGCTCGAAAGGCTTTTTCCTCCAGATACCCTTTCCCGCCGCAAGAGCGGAGTTCTCCACCCTTTTTGTTTTGTTACCTCGAGGTGAAGCTAATAGCAACCTGTCGAAAATCCATACAATTAATGGATATTAACTTGACAAAACATATACATATGGTACAATACTTTTCAGTAGCTCTCCCGTAGGCGGTAGACTTGGGTACAAAAATGGGTAGCTTATCGGTACAGTGCGTTGAACGAATTGGGTGGTGCCTGCGGGAGAGCATTTTTGAGAAGAAGGAGTGTAGAGAAACATGGCGTGGTATCTAGCAGTCAAAGAAATCTTACGCAATCGAGGGCGCTTCTTACTGTTTAGCTTGGTAATCGCTCTCATTACGGTTTTGGTGCTGTTTATCGCTGCCCTTGCTCAAGGGCTTGCTGAAGCCAACAAGGAATATCTTGAGAAACTCGATGCAGAATTGATTGTCTTTCAAAAGAATGTCGATCTCTCCACTGCAGCCAGTCGCATTCCACGCGATAAATTCAACGACATCCGCCGCATTGAAGGAGTTGCCGAAATCGGGCCGCTCGGTTTTGCGACGGCAACCATTGTCCTTGATGATAAAACTCCCCTACTGGATGTTTCTCTAATCGGTGTGGAACCAGGCAAACCCGGCATGCCTCCGGCTCTTGAAGGCACTGGATTGCGTTCCCCACGTGGTTATCAGACCATGATCGATGGCAATGTCGCCAAGCGAACCGGCATCAAGGTCGGCGACCGCATCAAAATCAAGACGATTGTCGGCAGCGATGAAAAATTTCACACCCTCGAAGTAGTTGGCATTACCGACGGCCGCCAATTCTTCTATGCCCCCTCTATTTTTGTGCCCTTCAACACTTGGGACTCGATCAAGCCTCAACCAAACCTCAACGGTCAACCTACTGCAGTTATTGCCAACGTGGTTGCGGTACGCATTGAGCCAAGTGTATCCCCAGAGATCGTTGCGGCGCGCATTGAGAGTCGCGTTTCCAATGTAGAAGTGGTCGATCGAAAAACCGCCTACGAAGCCTCGCCGGGTTACCAAGCCCAACAAGGCACCTTGAACACCCAACGCGGTTTTACTCTGTTGATCGGTATTCTGGTTATCGGCGGCTTTTTCCAGATTCAAACCCTGCAGAAAGTCCCCCAAATTGGCGTCCTAAAAGCCATTGGCACTTCCAATCATAGCATTGCCGTTGCGGTTGTCCTTCAAATCGTTTTGGTAACCATCTTAGGAGTTGCCATTGGCTCCATGCTAACCTTTTTATTGACTCTCTTTTTGCCGGCCGGCATTCCTATATTATTGAGTGGAACAACCGCTCTAATTGCCATCAGCACCCTCCTGCTGATTGGACCAATTGGCGGCATGGTTTCTGTCCGTCTAGCGCTAAAAGTTGAACCCCTGGCTGCGCTAGGTATGTAATTTGAACGCCGAATCAACGAGGAGAAATGATGAACACCATTTTAGAAACAAACTCAGTTTATAAAATTTACCAAAGCGGTAACCTATCCGTTACCGCTGTAGAGAATGCCTCGATCACCTTGCGCAAGGGCGAATTTGTCGCCATGGTAGGACCCTCCGGCTCCGGGAAAACCACCCTGTTAGCCTTGATTGCAGGCTTACTCCGACCCACCAAGGGGGAGATTATCATTGATGGCAAAGACATCGTCAAAATGAGCGATGTCGAGCGCACCCGTTTCCGCCGTGAAAAAGTTGGCTTTACCTTTCAAGCCAATAATCTCGTCCCGTTTTTAACTGCTCTAGAAAATGTTGAATTGATGCTGCGCATGAACAAGCGCTATAATCGCCAGACGGCCGACCTAGCCAAACGATTACTCATTCGGCTTGGATTGGAGGATCGCTTGAACAATCTGCCCTCGCAACTCTCGGGTGGTCAACAACAAAGAGTTGCCATTGCTCGTGCCCTGGTTCACGATCCAGCTATTGTCCTCGCCGATGAACCGACTGCCGCCCTAGATTCCGAGCGAGCGTTTCAGGTCGTGCAAATTCTTGCTGAGCTCATTCACGAGGAAGAACGCGCCGCCATTATGGTCACCCACGATCTGCGGATGGTGCAATTTGCCGACCGGGTTATTCAAATGTTAGACGGTAAAGTTGCCCGAGTGATCGAAGCCCGCTCCGAGATCGAAGCGCTAGCAGCTATCGGACAACAACAAAGCCCTGTACAACCCCAACCTCATCCAAAACCCAAAGAAACCAGCGTGCCGCACCTGCAACCCCTACCCTTCCCACTTCCAGCTTTTCAGCCTGTTGGAGATTAAGTCCCCTCTCTTAGGTCATCAAGTCTTAACCCGAGGACTTGATGACCTTTTCTATCTCACCCTACTGCTGCGCCATAATTGCCCATAATATCCATCCGATTGAAGTAACTGCTCATGTGTGCCACGCTGGACGACCTCGCCAGCTTCCAAAACCAAAATTTCGTCCATCTGCTCGAAACCGATCGCCTGATGACTCACCAAAATCAACGCTTTCTCCTTCGTCCACTCAAAAAGTGCCCGAATCACTTCCTTAGCAGTAGCAAGGTCTAAATTCGCGGTGGGCTCATCGAAAATATAAAGCGGCGCATCTCTGAGCAGGGTTCGCGCTAATAACAATCGCTGGCGTTCCCCTCCACTTAGTTGTTTTCCCTGCTCACCCAAGTTCGTCTCTAAACCCTGCGGCAGTTGACGGACGAAATCCGTCAGTTGGGTAGCTTCTAAGGCTTGCCAAAGCTTTTCTTCGGAAGCTTTGGCGTTGAGAAAGAGCAAATTTTGGCGCAGGGTGGTTTGAAACAGAACATCATCTTGACTGCAGGAGGCAACCGCCGACCGCCACCATCTCGAGTCATATAAACGCAAATCTTTGCCGTCTAAATAAATATCACCCTGCTGGGGATCAAACATCCCCAAAAGCAAGTGGATCAAGGTTGTTTTCCCACTTCCACTTCGCCCGACAATCCCTAACCTCTGTCCCTCGCAAAGGGTAAAGCTGATCCCTTGCAGAGCTGCTCTGCTCTCTTCCGCACCAGCCTGCCCCAAAGCCCGATATGAAAAACCTACTTCTGTCGCCTTGATTTCCAAACGGCTAATCCGAGAAAGAAAACCTCTTGAGTGAGGGAAAACACTTGCCTTACTTGAGGTCAACTCAGTTAAGCGGGATAAGGCCTCTCTTCCGCTCACAAAATGCTGAACTGCCTGCGGTAAGAGCAGAAAGGCTTCAAAGCTAACCAACACCCCCAAACTCAACCCCGCCAATACCAAGCCGCTTAACAACCCCTTATGCACAAGCGAACTCGCCATCCATAAGGTCATCCACATCCCCAGATAAGCCAATAAAGTCATCCCTGTCCCCTGTAGGCTCATCAGGGCGTTGAATTTTTGCATCCCCTCTCCATACACTTTTGCGCTTGCATAGAGGCGTCCTTGAAATTGCTCCAGACGTTGGTTCACTCTTAAGTCACTCAGCCCTTGTACAAAGACAATGAACCGCTCATTGAATTGACCGCGCAAGGCATTATTCTGCGAAGCTAAACGAACGGTCAGAAGATAAAAAAGTGGCAGCACAAGCAAAGCAGCAAGAAGGTAACAACCTAAAGCACCCAGGCCTAAGGAAGGATGGTAAGTCAGTAGCCAAACCACCATTCCCACCCCGATCAAGATCGCCACCAAGAACGGCGCAATTGCCCTCACGTAGAAAGGTTCTAAAGAAGCAATGTCGCCCATCAAACGACTGAGCAGTTCTCCGCTGCCATAACGTCCGAACAGTTGTGGCACTTGGGGCTCCAAGGCACGATAAAACCAAACCCGCATCTTCGATAGGAGGTCCAACGTCACCCGATGTGAAGCAAGTCGCTCCAAGTAACGGAAAACCCCACGACTAATGCCAAAAAAGCGCACTCCGACAATGGCAGTCTGCAGTAAGGCAATTGAGGGTTGTAATGCCGCCAAGGATATAATGTAAGCGGAAGTGCTCATCAGCCCAACGTTGCTAAAAATTGCCGCCCAGCCGAGCAGAACCGCAAGGATCACCCAAGTCCGCAGCGACCAAATTTGAACGAGCCAAGGTTGCCATACCCCTTTCTTCTGATTGAAAGGATTTGGTGAGGATGTTAGTCCCACCACTTTACGAGCGGTAGATAATTCAGGTAAAACCTTGTGCTCCTTTTTAGAAAGCGCCTCAAACCGCTTTTGATCAGACTCCCGAACCGCGCTAATCTCTTGGAAGCGATTCTCTGACTTGCACATTTGCCCAAAAGTTTGGCGATCCAGCTCCTGAATTGTGCCATCTTGCAAAACCCAAAACCGCTGCCCGATTTCCCACACTTGAGGTTGGTGACTGACAATCAGAGTCATTCTGCCCTTTGCGTGCTCCTGTAAGCTGCGCAAGATCTTCCCCAAACTCTGCGGATCGACGTTTGCCGTGCTTTCATCCAAAAGCAACAGAGGAGCATTCTTCAGGTAAGCCCGCGCCAACACGATGCGTTGTTTTTCACCCGCGCTCAACCCGTAACCATTTTCACCTAGCTTGGTCTCATAACCGTCGGGAAGACGAGCGATAAACTCATCGGCATAAGCCATCTCTGCTGCTCGACGGATTTCCATCAGGCTGGCATCGGGTTTAGCAAAGGCAATATTCTCTCGCACCGTCCCCTGAAAAAGAAAAGGGAATTGGGGCGCATAACCGATTTTTGACCACCAATCCGACAACGGGATTCTTTCCAGTGATTTGCCATCAACCCAAATTTGCCCCTCAGAGGGGCGAAGAAGACGCAGCAATAAATTCAGCAGGGTTGTCTTTCCTGAACCGCTTTCTCCGACCAAGATCGTAATTTGACCAGCGCTTAATTTGGCTTGAACGTTTTTCAGTCCGCCATCTCGGCCAGGGTAAGCAAACGAAACCTCATCCAAGACTATTTCACGTATATTCTCAGACTCAAATCGCTCGGTTATCTCTTGTTTGTCTAGAAGCCCAACTTCTTTCGCATTTCCGACAGGCAACTCCAGCAGCTCGCAGATGCGTTTCCAAGCGGTGACGCCACTCATGCCGGCGTGGAAGCGTTGTCCCAACAGGCGCAAAGGCAGGTAAAACTCGGGCGCAATGACCAGTACAAATAGCGCCTGCTCAAAAGGGATCCAACCATACAACAAGCGCAAACCAACTTGTACTGCAACCACCGCTGTGGAAAGCGTAGACAACATTTCCATTACCAGCGCCGATAAAAACGTCGTCCGCAAGGTTTCAAGAGTAGCCTGACGATACTCATCTCCCTTCTCAGCTAGCAGACCAGCCATCTCTTCACTCTTGCCAACGCGCTTAATGGTGGGTAATCCCTGCAGGGCGTCGAACAGAAACGCGCTCAATTGGCTCAGCCGCCGCCACTGCCGTTGAGTCTGACGCTCTGCCACGTCCCCAATCAAACGCATAAAAAGCGGAATGAGCGGTGCTGTGACTAGGAAGATGACCCCACTCAACGGATCAATCAAAAAGACAGCAAGACAGAGAAGCGGCGGCACAGAAAAAGCCACAAACACTTGGGGGATATACTGGGCAAAGTAGGGTTCGAGCGCCTCCACCCCATCGATGAGAACCTGACTCACCTCCCCGCTCGACTCAGCATCGCGATCGAGATGATCTAAGCTGCTCAGATGACCAATCAGACGTTCGCGAAGGGCTTGTTTGATCTGGAAGGCCGCTCGAAAGGCAGCCAACTCTTGTCCGCCTAACACGATGGCTCGGGTAACCAGAAGAACAGCCAGCCCCCCAAAAAGCCTACCGACGGCTTCGACAGGCTGATTTTGCAAAAAAATACTCTGAATAATCTGACTAAAGAATTGAGCTTGAAAGAAAGCTAAGAAGCCTCCTGCAAAGGCACACAAACCAGCAATGAGCAGCATCTGTTTGCCAAATTTGCCCTGCTGCAGGAGGCGTCGCTCAAACAACATGCTAATAAGTTAGTTCTTCAGGGAGTCCGCTAATCCGTTTGCGAAACACCCAGTAGCTCCATGCTTGATAAGCTAGGACAATCGGCAAAAAGATAACGGCAATAATGGTCATCACCCGCAACGTATAGGGGCTAGAAGCGGCATTATAGATCGTGAGGCTCCAGGCTGGGTTCAAGCTCGAGACCATCACCCGCGGGAACAGGATCATGAACTCCGAAAGGAAAGCAAACGCGATCGAGACCGCAACCAAGATGAATGCCCAACCCATTTGCCTGCGACGGATGAAATAAAAGCTGAGCAAAAAGGCGGCTGCTCCGGCAATGGGAATAAAGCCGGGGTTGACTCCCAACTTGGTCAGGATATCGGTGTAAAAGTAGGTCATAATCAGCACCAATACCGTTACCACCAGCGTTGGCAACCATAACCTTTGCGCAGCGCTCTCCGCTCGCTCCATCACCTCGCCCTTCGTTTTCAACGACAAAAAGATCGCTCCGTAAAGGGCAAAGGTGAGCACGGTATCCAACCCAGCCATGATCGAGTAAGGATTTAAGAGGTCAAAGAATGTACCGACATAGTGCATCTCAGCATCGATCGGCACGCCACGCACGAGATTTGCAAATGCTACCCCTAATAACAGAGCGGGTACAGCACTTCCAAGAAAGATGCAAGTGTCCCATAACCTTCGCCATCGGGGATTATCATCTTTGCTGCGGAACTCAAAGGCCACCCCCCGCACAATGAGGGCTGCCAATAAGAGAAACAGTGCCAAGTAAAAGCCGCTGAACAGGGTAGCGTACCAGTGTGGAAAAGCGGCAAAGGTTGCTCCACCGGCGGTTAACAACCACACCTCGTTGGCGTCCCAGTGCGGGCCAATGTTGTTGATCATGGTGCGCCGTAAGCGATCTTGCTCTTGGGGGTCGGAATGCTTCGAGAGGAAAGGCAATAGCATCCCCACTCCAAAATCAAACCCTTCCAAGACAAAGAAGCCAATATATAGAACGGCAATCAAGATAAACCAAACAGTATTGAGATCCATTTCCGCCTCCTATCCCTAATCTTGAGCCGGTTGAGCTGCAGGGACAAATCCAACATCTGCTTTAGGCTCTTCTACTTCAGTAATCTTTGGTCCGGCAATGGCAAACTTTCTCAACAAATAGATAGTAGCAACCATCAAAGACGCGTAGATCAAAGTGAAAGCAACAAGAGTGAAGAGAGCCATCCCACCACTTACGGTTGGCGAAATGGCATCCTCGATTTTCATCACTCCATAGACCACCCAAGGCGCCCGACCCAGCTCGGTCATCAACCAACCGCTGGTATTAGCAAGGTAAGGGAGAGCGATCGTATATGGAAAGATCCTCCACGCCCAGCGGCGGTTATCATATAAATCGGCCATGACGATAAACACGGCATATAAACCAAACCAGCCAAGCAGGATTCCGGACCCGACCATCATCCGAAACGTCCAATAAGTAACTGCCACTGGTGGGATGTAATTGCCCTCCCCATACTGTTGTTCAAATTCCGCTTGCAGATCGTGAATGCCTTTGACTTCTCCAGAAAGCTGGTTATAGGCTAACAAACTTAATAGTCGTGGAATGCGAATGGCAAAGACATCACGGCGCTGAGCTAGGTCACCGATTGTCAAAATGGAAAAAGACGCCGGGTCTTCCGTGTACCACAAGGCTTCAGCAGCAGCCATCTTCATCGGTTGTGACCGCACCATCTCTTGGGCTTGGCTGTGCCCGGTTAAGCCGACCATGATGATTGCAAAGGCGCCTACAATGGCCGCCATTTGAAAGGAGCGGCGGAAAAACTCAATATTCTGTTTGCGCATCAAATGATAAGCGCTGATCCCCATCACAAAAAAGGCGGCCGTGGTGAAACCAGCTAGAACGGTATGAGGAAATTGCACTTGGACATTGGGATTAAGCAACAAAGCAAAGAAATCAGTCATCTCCGCTCGTCCATTGCGGATGGTATAACCAACCGGTTCCTGCATGAAAGAGTTGGCGATCAGAATCCATAAGGCAGAGACATTGCTGCCGATGGCAACCATCCACATGGTGAGCGCGTGAAGGCCCTTTGAGAGTTTATCCCAACCGAAAATCCAAATTCCCAAGAATGTGGACTCGAGGAAAAAAGCCAATAACGCCTCAATGGCTAATGGCGCTCCAAAGATGTCGCCTACAAAGCGAGAATATTCCGACCAGTTCATCCCGAATTGAAATTCCTGAACAATGCCCGTCACCACTCCCATGGCGAAGTTAATCACAAATAACTTCCCCCAAAATTTTGCCATATCTTTATAGATCACACGTCCGGTGCGAACGTAGATGGTCTCCATCAAAGCAACCAGAACCGAGAGACCCAAGGTGAGGGGCACGAAAAAGAAGTGGTACACGGTTGTAATGGCAAATTGTGCCCGCGCGAAAAGCAGAGAATCCATAGATGCCTCCTTTAACACTTAAGTAGATTCTTCTTTTGTCTATTGCCGCAACTTATAAACCGCTAAATACTCAAACAGCTACCCCAACCAGTTCCGCATCTCGCACTTCGCGAGCTAACTCCGCAATTGTTGTCACTTCCATTTCTCTCAATACCAAAGCTTGAATCCGACCCCAACAAGCATTCACTGGACAACCTAAATTGAGAGGACATTCCTCCGGGTTTTCCAAACAATCTGAAATAACCAAGGGCTTATCCATCACTTCCCAAATTAAGCGGAGATTGATCTCCCTTGGATCCCGAAGCAATTGCACTCCTCCGTTTGGGCCAGGGAAGGTATCGATGATCTTTGCTTTGGATAATTCGGCAATGATCCGCGAAAGAAAAGCCCTTGGAATCCACATCGTCTTCTGAATTGTGCGGGTGGAAAGACGCGTACCGGCTGGCTGTTTAGCAAGGGCAATTAAGACCCGGATCGCGTAATCGACACGCCGATTAATGCGCATCATTGGCAACAGACCTTTACTTCTTTAGTCAATATTTACCTTTATTGTATAGGTTTATTGACCAATGGGGCAACTTACAATCGTCATCATTGCGAGATGACATTTCTCCCACTCTCTTAGCCCTTAGGGACGCCAGAAACCACGCCTCAGCGGCCGCACGTCTTCGGCTGTAATAAAGGCTTCCTCGTCAATTGAGCGAATCATCTCTTGAACTTTCCCGGCATTTTTACGCAATACACTGATCGCTAACAAGGAAACCGTGCCATCCTTCCCACGCGCCGGGATTTCGGTCACGGCGTAACCTTCAGCCCGCAAGGCTTCAGCAATGGCTGCTCCCCGGCGCGAGCTAATAATTCTTAGATGCAGATGACCGATAGCCAAGCGCTCTTCAATCCACATCCCGACCACATTGCCGGTCGCAAATCCGGCTGCATACCCGATCATGTTAAGCGGGTTATCCAAATTGCTCAAAACGGTACTAATCGCGAGGACGAAGATGGCCGATTGACAAAAACCTAACACCCAAGCGATCGATTTTTTCCCTCGCATGACCACCAGAACCCGCAAAGTATCAAGGGTCATATCCGATACACGCATCAAAAAAATCATGCCGGCACCCAGCCAAGCATGGATATTTAGCAAGATTTCCATTTTCCCTTTCCTTACGACTCGGTTATTGTAGCCCTTGGAGAGAGAATCGGCTTATATAGTCGTTCCAAATATTCTTTGACCATCCGCCGCATTACAAATTGAGGCACAATCGTGCGCAAGGCGTCTTTGACCATGAAAAGCCAATCGCCGGGTAACTCGTCCGAAGAGCGGCGGCGGTAGTATAAGGGCACAATTTCCTGTTCAAGAAGTTCATAAAGGCTGTGGGCATCCGCTTCGTCTTGTTTTTGAGGATCATCATAGTCAATATCTTGTCCGATCGCCCAACCATTTTGCCCATTATAGCCTTCACGCCACCAGCCATCGTAAACCGAGCAATTCAGCACTCCATTCAGAGCAGCTTTCATGCCGGAAGTCCCCGAAGCTTCATTCGGACGGCGTGGCGTGTTCAACCAAACATCCACCCCCTGCACCAAGTAGCGGGCAAGATTCATATCGTAATCCTCCAAGAAGACCATCCTACCCGCCACTTCAGCCCGCTTGATATAGCGGTAGATCTCTTGAATGATCAACTTTCCTCCCTCGTGATCAGGATGAGACTTTCCGGCAAAGATGATTTGCACCGGCATATCCGCCCGCGTGACAATTCGCAGCAATCGATCCGGATCATGGAGCAACAAATTCGCCCGTTTATATGGCGCAAAACGACGCGCAAACCCGATGGTGAGCGCATAAGGGTCAAGCAAAACCCCCGAAGCAACCACCTGAACCGGATGGACATTTCCTTGTGCCCACATCCAACGCGCCCGCTCGCGAATAAAGTAAGCCAGTTTACGCTTCAGATGACGATGCACTTCCCACAACTTTTCATCTGGGATTTCCATCACCCCTTCCCATAATTCAAAATCATCGTGACGTTCAATCCAATCTTCGCCAAGGTACTCATCGAAAAGATAGCGCATCCTGCGGGCTAGCCAGGTACTGAGGTGAACCCCATTGGTGATATGGGTGATGGGTACCTGATCAACATCGGAATCGGGCCAGAGAAAGTGCCACATCTTGCGAGCAACCTGACCATGCAATTCCGACACTGCGTTCCGTCCTTCAGAAAGTTTTAGTCCAAGCACCGGCATACTAAACAGATCTCCCCATGCATTTGTGTTTCGCCCCAAATCGATAAATTGCTCCCGCTTCATCCCTAAACTAGTCCAAATCGGGGAAAGATATTTATCCACCAACCATAAGGGAAACTCGTCATTGCCTGCCGGCACCGGCGTATGGGTGGTAAAAATGTTGGATGCTTTGACAAGATCTTCGGCTTCTTGGATTGACTTTCCAGCCTCAATGTATTCCCTCATTCGCTCTAAGACCAAAAAAGCCGAATGTCCTTCATTCATGTGCCAAACGGCTGGGTTAAAGCCCAACACTCTGAGAGCGCGCACGCCGCCAATACCCAAAATCAACTCTTGCGCAATGCGCATCTCTAAGTCACCACTATACAACCGCGCCGTTAACGTTCTATCGGTGACAGAATTTTCTTCTACATTCGCATCCAATAGGTAAAGGGGAATGCGGCCAACATGAATTTCCCACAAGCGCGCCTGCACTTCACGGCCGGGCAATTCTACCGAGATAGTCACAGGTTTCCCATCTTCACTCAGGACAGGGAGGACCGGCAAATCATCGAAAATCTGATGGGTATATTTGGCTTCTTGCCACCCATCTTCGGTGATGCGTTGGGTAAAATATCCTTCTGTGTAAAAGAAACCCACCGCCACCATCGGCAAACCCAAATCACTGGCTTCTTTCAAGTGATCCCCGGATAGAACACCCAGACCACCCGCATAGATGGGTAAAGTTTCATGTAAACCGAACTCCATCGAGAAGTAGGCAATCGGTCGATAAATCCATTGCGGATATGTTTGCGCAAACCAAGTGTCTTGACGCTTCATGTATGTATCAAATTCACTGATGACGCGATCGTAATCTTCTAGATAGTAACGGTTTAACGTCGCTGCGTTGATCTTAGCCCTTTCAACCTGCCGCAAAAATTTGATCGGGTTGTGATAGGTTTTCTCCCATAAAAGAGGGTCGATCCGCATGTAAAGACGGACTGCCTCCGGATGCCACGTCCACCATAGGTTATAGGCTAACTCTCCCAAGCGTTGAATTCGGCGCGGGAGTGGAAAGCGATTTGGGTAATGAGCTTGAAATACATCAGTCATAGGCTGCCTCAATCTCGTTATGAGCTCCTAATCTTACCACTAGTTAAAGCTTTTGCTAAAGAAAAAATCTCTAAAAAAGCCGAGCAAGATTGGTACTTTCCTAACAAGAGTTAATTTTAACACAGAGATAAAGAAGTTCCATCAGTGATGATTCTTGCGGTATTGTATGATATTTGTCAATTGACATGATTTTTGAAGTTGATTACGCTTGAGGTAAACTTTTGGAAGGTTATTCTCATAAAAAGGAGTCGATCGCTATGGCAATGAAAATTACCGAGGATTGCATCGCTTGTGGTGCATGTTTGCCAGAATGCCCAACCGAGTCTATCTCAGAAGGCGACACCATCTACGTCATCAATCCAGATACCTGCGTTGAATGTGTTGGGCATTATGACTCACCGCAGTGCGCCGCTGTTTGCCCGGTGGACTGCATCGTCCAAGCCTAATTTTTTGTCTTCAAACGGCTAACTCAAGTACCAAAAATAGGCCGATGGGTTTCGGCCTATTTTATTTGCGAAATAGCAGGCTAATCATTTGAAAATCGGTGAGCGAGGTTACCATCTTCCCATTCAAAAATACACTGTGGTCAGTTGTCAGCATTCAGCTTTCAGCGATCAGTAGTCAGCTCGATAGCTCCATAAGCGGCCAATTGGGTAAGACATCCATATCCAACCCGTCCCTCTGCCCTCTCCGATAGCGATGATAGCCTACCACAGCCGTCATCGCTGCGTTATCGGTGCAGAGCTCCAATGGCGGAATGAAAACCGGGAGCTTCGATTGTTGAAAAAAAGCTTCGCGCAGCGCGCGATTTGCCGAAACACCCCCGACAACGACAACGCTTTGAGCATAAAATGCCTCAGCCGCCTGCAACGTTTTCCCGACCAGGACATCAACAACCGCCTGCTGAAAACTCGCCGCAAGGTCTTCGATGGGCAGCCCGGTTCCATACCGTTCAAGTCGCTTGATCTCCCGTAATACTGCGGTTTTCAGACCACTGAAAGAAAAATTCCACGTGCCTTCCAGCCAAGCGCGCGGAAAACGAAAAGCTTGAGGGTCTCCGTGCTGGGAGATAGCCTGAATGGAGGGCCCTCCGGGGTAAGGTAAATTCAACAGGCGAGCCACTTTATCGAAGGCTTCTCCAGCCGCATCATCTAGGGTTGCCCCCAAGGCTCGATAGCACAGGGGTGCCTCAATCAATACCAACTCTGTGTGACCGCCAGAGACAATTAACCCAATGGCCGGATAAACCAAAGGATTTGTATTCCCTGTTTCCTCTGTTAACTCAACGGAGAGGAGATGGGCTTCCAGATGGTGGACGCCAATTAACGGTTTGCCGCTCATCATTGCCAACCCTTTGGCAATATTCAATCCAACCACCAAAGATCCAGGCAAGCCCGGACCTCGGGTAACAGCAATAGCATCAACGTCCTTTAACTCTAGGTGAGAATCTTTTAGGGCTTGCTCAAGCACGGGCGGAAAATTCAAAAGGTGCTGGCGAGAAGCAACTTCCGGAAAGACACCTCCAAATTGGGCATGAAGGGATGCTTGAGAAGCGACAACATTAGAAAGGATGATGCGGCCGTTTTCGACTACGGCAACAGCCGTCTCATCGCAAGAGGACTCAATGCCTAAGATGCGAAAACTCGGTTCAGAAGTTAACCTTTGACCGGTCGGACGAATCACAGATTTTCCTTTTCCTCTTAACTGCCTTTGATCGGCAACACTAACTCCATCGGGAACGAGACAAAGGGCTGGATGCTGCCGTTTGCATCCACATAATAAGTGTCCTCCAGCCGCACTCCCATTCCTCTGCTGGGATAGTACAAACCCGGTTCAATTGTAAACACACTTCCAACCTCTAAGAGGTCCTTTTCGCTGGCATTTGCCCCGAACCAAGGCCTCTCATGGATTTGCAGTCCCACGCCATGCCCCAAACTATGCACATATCCTTCTTCCGTCGTTGGATTCGATTGTACGGTTGGATGGCCACATGCTTCAAAAAAATCACATACCAGTTTTTGATACGTTGAACATTTTTCATTAACGCTTAAGGCTTCAACCACTTTATGATAAGCCTTTTTGACATCTTCATACAGGGCTTGAACCTCGTCAGGCGCATAACCGAGACACCACGTGCGGGTAAAATCATAATAGTACCCCCCTTGTTCTTGGCACGGGAATAGATCAAACACAAGGGTCTTTCCTAATTCCAGTGCCATCCGATCATCTCCGGAACTGTGCGGAATGCCTGCATCTCTGCCTAGGGCAAACACCGTGCCATGCGGGTTTTCTGCGCCGCGCTCTGCCAACCAAAGGTTGATCTGGCGCTTTACATCCCCAATGCGGAGAGGGTCTCCATCTTTCTTGATGAGCAACCCATCTTTGACCAGATGGCTGCTTAGAAAGTCGGCTGTCAGCCCCACAATCTCGACCGTGATTTCACCCATACGGCGGATTTCTTGAAGTTCTTTTTCATCTTTGGTGACCCGCGCCTGTCCCAATAACGAATGATCGGCTTCAGGGATAATCTCAATTTCAGGCATTAGGCGCACTAACGTTGAGAAAACTGAATAAGCAAGCCCAGCATCACTCATGCCGTAAACCGCAATCCGTCCTTGATGGATGCCTTGCTCTTCAAGCATGCGTTGATAGCGTAAGGCGCGGGCTAAAATCGCATCTCCTTGCGCTTGTTCCAATAATCGTTTGGGTTGATAAACCTCAATGGACTGGGTCCTTAAGCCCGTTCTGGCGGCTTCTTCGCGTTCCATAGCCGAGGCATAATAGAGGACTGGCTCCTTCCCAACCCTTTTGATCAATTCGGCTTGCGAGACATGCGCCCGGCCGGTGAAATAAACCATCGCTGCATTATGTTGGGCAGCACCGACAATGAAAATAGCCTCAATTTGAGCTTCTCGCATTAATCGGTCAAGGTCTTTTTTCATAACACCTGTCCCTTTAAGGCCTTTATAGCGGCAATGAGTTCATTTTCCTCTTCGACGAAAACCGTCCGAGGGTCAAAGACAACCTTATCTTGTTCAATTCGCGCAATCACCGGCGGAGAATTCTGGCGCAAGCGTTTCAGGGAAGTTTCCGCTTGCTTGGCTTGGATGGCTAGCAGATAAGTTGATAAGCTCTCTTCAGGTAAACTGCCGCCGCCCACCGTGCTCATCCCTTCCATCACCTCGCTGCTTATGCCTTGTTGAGCGAGTTTTGCCTTCCAATCGTTGGCGCGACGCCGAATGTCCTCCGCAGACTGCGCAATCATCTGCCAAATCGGCACCTTTTGAATAGCTTCTTCCTTCATGTAGTGCAGCAAGGTAGCCGAGAGCGTTGCCAGGGCAATCTTATCCGCTCGGACGGCGCGGGCAAGAGGATGCCGCCGCAGTTTTTCAATAAACAATTTCTTGCCAACAATGATCCCTGCTTGAGGTCCGCCCAGCAGCTTATCCCCCGAAAAACAGACCAAATCTGCCCCATCTTGCAACACTTCCTGAACCATTGGCTCATGAGCTAAACCAAACCTTGCCGTATCAATAAGCGTCCCCGAGCCGAGATCGACCAATAGAGGGATACCGGCTTGATGGGCAAGGTTAGCAATCTCAGGGAGACTGGGTTCAGCAGTGAAGCCGATCAATTTGAAATTTGAGCGATGAGCAACCAGAAACAAAACGGGGTTCTGCTCCATAGAGGAACGATAGTCCTCTAAATTCACTCGGTTGGTCGTGCCTATTTCCAGAAGTTTTGCCCCCGATTGCCGCATAACGTCTGGGATGCGAAAACCACCACCGATCTCAACCAATTGTGAGCGAGCAATGACCACCCTTCTACGACTCGCTAGGGCTGCCAATGCCAAGAGAACCGCAGCCGCATTGTTATTAACGACCAGCGCAGCCTCTGCACCGGTTAGGTGACATAAATATTTTTCGGCGTGAAACAAGCGGCTGCCACGTTTGCCTTTTTCTAGGTCATATTCAAGGTTGGAGTAACGACAAGCAACCTGACGAGCTGCTTGCATGGCTTCCTGACTTAGTGGAGCGCGTCCTAAATTTGTATGCAAAATAACCCCACTGGCATTGATGACCGGGATCAGAGAAGGGGTTGTCAAAGCAATCAAATGCTCTTCTATCGCTCTTAGGATCTGCTCCTCTCTAGGAATCAACCCCCTTTGAGAAATAGCTGTTCGAGCATCTTCCAAAACTTGACGCGTCGCTGAAAGGGTAAGGTTGCGCCCGTAGACTGCGACCAAAGATTGGATCTGATTCATCTGTAGGATTTTTTCAACCGAAGGGAGCAAGCGCCGTGCGTCCACGAATTTATTCGCTCTCCTTTTTGGGGGTTATCCATAGACTTCGTTCGCGCAGCGTTAGCGCTAATTCAATGACCAAAATGCATAGGGCAACGAAAAGCGCTAATCCCCAAGTTAGGACACGTGCAATTTGTAACCAAGCTAAAGTAGGGAAATAGATGCCCACCCACATTGCCTGACGCACTACGCTGCTAACAGATGTCGCGTTTTTGCCGGGAAAGCGAAGGTGCAAGAAGGCAATGATCGGCAGGGCTGTTCCGGTGAAAGCCAAGACAGCCAGAAAATAGAATAACCATCGCATTCCCAACGTTGGCAAAGTAAAGAAAATCAAATAAGCTAATCCTCCCCAACCAATCACCATGAGAACGAGAGATAGAGGCAAATAACTCCGAATGTGAGGAGAAGATTGAACTGGCGGGACTAGGTTATCGTGCGACTCCATGGTCTTATAAGTTCATCATCCTTTGCCTTCGCCGGTCAATATTATATCGGTGATTGTCCACATCTTGGCGCAGCCCAATTTTGAGCCCGGACTTAGGAGTTGGATTTATCTGACTCGGAGCGCCAGCTTAAAGGCTCCCGTGCATAAGTAAGCGGCTTTAGCGCTGCCACTTTGGATTGTGGTTAATCATCAGAAATTATAGCATAGGAACGCAGCCCTACTTATAGGTATAATAGGCTAGTGTCCACGCAAAAGTTGTAGGACAACTCAATGAGTTGTCCTACAAAGCAATGTTGCCAACAACTTTTGAGTGCACACAATAGGCTAAATCACTGTACCGAAAAAAATCTAAGGAGAAAGTTTATGGCTACTATTACCCGCGAAGAAGCCTTGGAATACCATCGGTTACAAGGCAAGGCTGGAAAAATTTCTATTATTCCGACCAAACCGATGCTCACCCAAAGAGATTTGTCTTTAGCCTACACTCCGGGCGTTGCTATCCCAGTTCTTGAAATCGAACAAGACCCGAATGCCAGCTACGAATATACGGCAAAAGGCAATCTCGTAGCCGTTATAACCAATGGCACGGCTATTTTGGGATTAGGCGATCGGGGCGCGCTGGCAGCCAAACCCGTCATGGAAGGCAAAGCTGTTCTGTTCAAACGCTTCGCCGATGTCGATGCTATCGACATCGAGGTGGATAGCCATGATCCAGATGTGGTCATTCAGGTTGCACGTGCGATAGCCCCCTCCTTTGGGGGTATCAACTTAGAAGACATCAAAGCGCCAGAATGTTTTTACATTGAAGAAACCTTAAGGTCGCTGCTAGATATCCCCGTCTTTCATGACGATCAACATGGCACAGCCATCATCTCTGGAGCTGCTCTTCTGAATGGTTTGGAATTGGTGGGGAAACAAATCGACCAAGTGAAAATCGTTGTTTCCGGAGCAGGAGCATCCGCCATCTCCTGCGCAGAATTGATGGTCAAACTGGGTGCAAAGCGCGAGAACATCCTGCTGGTGGATACACGGGGTGTGATTTACAAAGGCCGCCAAGAGGGGATGAATCCCTACAAAGAACGCTTTGCTGCAGAAACCGATGCGCGCACCCTCGCCGATGCAGTGCGGGAGTCCGATGTTTTCTATGGGTTATCGGTGAAGGATATTCTGACCCCTGAAATGGTGAAAACCATGGCTGAACGCCCGCTGATCTTCGCCATGTCAAACCCCGATCCGGAAATTCGCTATGAGCTAGCAAAAGAAGCCCGTCCCGATGCGATTGTTGCTACCGGCCGCTCGGATTATCCTAACCAAATCAACAACGTCCTAGGCTTTCCCTTTATCTTTCGCGGCGCATTGGACGTGCGCGCCAAGACAATTAATGACGAGATGAAAGTGGCAGCTAGTCATGCCTTGGCAGCTTTAGCCAAAGAGGATGTTCCGGATAGCGTCCTGCGCGCCTATAACCTCGAAAGTCTAAAATTCGGGCCCGATTACATTATCCCCAAACCGCTCGACCCACGAGTTTTGCTGTGGGAAGCGCCGGCTGTCGCCAAAGCTGCTATCGAGAGCGGCGTTGCCCGCAAAGTGATCGACATTGAAGACTATCGCCAACAACTCACCTTTCGGCTCGGTATGGGAGAACAAGTCCGCTACTACATTCTGAACAAGGCAAAATCAGCCCCCAGACAGATGCGGATTTGTTTCGCTGAGGGTGAAGAACCCAAAATCATTCGCGCCGCCTATCAGATCATGGAAGAAAAGATCGGGGAGCCGATCTTAATCGGTCGACCGGAGGTCATCTGTCAAAAACTAGGCGATCTTGGGTTGAGTTGCACTCCACGTGTTGTCGAACCAATTCATTATGAACGATATGAAGAATACGCCGAAGCTTTCTATCAACTGCGCCAACGCAAAGGGATCACGCTCAAAGATGCTCGCCATCGCATCTTAGACCCTAATGTCTTTGGCCCGATGATGGTCAAAATGGGGGATGCCGATGCCTTTGTCTCCGGGTTGACCTATGACTATCCCGATGTGATTCGCCCAGCGCTTCAGATTCATCACACCAAAGCAGGCACCCATCGCGCGGCTGGGGTTTATATTATGATCGTTAATGACCGCACGTATTTGTTCACCGATGCGACTGTTAATATCGATCCTTCTGCAGAGGATTTAGCCGAGATTGCCTGCCTCGCTGCCGATTTTGCCCAACAATTAGGCATCGAACCACGGGTGGCTTTGCTTTCTTTCTCCAATTTTGGCAGCACCATTCACCCGCTTTCGCTCAAAGTCAAGACGGCTGTCGAGCTAATCCGCCAACGGCGACCAGACCTATTGGTTGATGGTGAGATGCAAGCCGATACAGCCGTTAGTCCAGAAATTATCCAAGAACGCTACCCCTTCAGCCGCGTCTCGGATGCCAATGTGCTTGTCTTTCCCTCCCTTGAGTCCGCCAACATTGCTTATAAACTGTTGGCTCGCCTCGGCAACGCTCAAGCCATTGGCCCGATTTTATTGGGAATCGGCGCCCCGATTCACGTGCTCCAAACCGGTGAAGAGGTGCGCAATATTGTCAATATCGCCGCTGTTGCGGTTATGGACGCAATGAGTCGTGAAATTTGACTAACGCAACGCACCCGTTTCGCGGGTTAACAAACGGTAGATGGCGTTGATTTCTTGGATAATTTCCGATTGCCGTTGCGAAATAAATTGGGAGACGATCGAGCGATAGAGTTCATTCGGTTGAAGGCGAACACCAATGCGATAGCGCCGCGTGTTCGCCTCCGTATAATAATTCGAGATTACCCCATCAACTTCGATTTCCGGTGAATGAACGGTCTTGATCGTTGCGGAATCATCTCGATCACTTCCATAAGCAGGAGTATGAATGGTGGATAAACGCAATTGCGTGCGGTCATAACGATCAATTCCGCCTGAAGCAGAAGCATCATACCGCCTAGGTTGTTGAAGGTGAAAAACACCTGGCAAGCGTAAGGAGACTAAAACTTTACGACCCTGACGGAAAATGTGAGCATAATAATCAGCATCTGGCAAATAAATTCCCATCCCATCCAATGAGATATCCGCCAAATCTCCGCGGATCGCCTCTGTCCGATCGGAAAGTTGCAACTCTCCAGTTACGCCCTCTTTTGGCCAGACGCGAATCTGACGCCGCTCACCAATCCCTTCCCGCATGTACTCAAACTCAAACAAGCTGGCTTGCAACGCCAAAGGTTCAATTCGTTCAACCCGCGCTCGGATGACGGCCGGGAACCCCGGGTACTGAATAAAAGTTTGTCTCTCTTGGTAGAGGCAAACCAATTGATAGCGTTCTGTCTTAACCGTGATGGAATTCTGTCCGACATAAACGATGGCTGCTGGAAATGCAATTGGAATCCCCTGATACACATTCAGCAGGCGTATTTCTGCCTCCGCCGCGGCAACTCGCCGCAACAACTCTAGTATTCCAACATCCATCTTTTCACTTTTTAGTCAAACATAACGAATTCCCTTATTGACATTATAACCTCCACTTAATATAAAAGCCATAAAAATTGCGTAAGGTTCGCCCAAAATTTAAGCTTGAACAATTCGTCCGTCAGCCAAGGCAATGGTCCGCTGAGCTTGAGCGGCAAGATCAGGGTCATGGGTAACCATCAACAAAGTTTTTCCCTGCCCAGTTAGGTCTTGAAACAATTCCATAATCGACTCTGCCGTGCGCGAATCAAGGTTTCCGGTCGGCTCGTCCGTCGCGATGATTGGGGGGTTATTTGCCAGCGCCCGCGCAATAGCCACCCGTTGTTGTTCACCCCCTGAAAGGAAAGAGGGTAATTTATCCGCTTGATGTTCCAGATGGACAAGCTTGAGCAGTTGATAAGCGCGCTCTAAACGTTCATTGCCGGGATAGAGGTTGCATAAGCTCATCGGCAACATGACATTTTCAATTACGGTTAAGGTGGGTAATAGTTGAAAGAACTGAAAAACAACACCGATTGTCTTCCCCCTCCAAACCGCTTTCTCACTTTCCTTGAGGAGATGAAGCGGGGTTTGGTCAATGAAGATCTCCCCTCTTGAGGGCTGATCGATGCCGGTGATCAAATTGATTAAGGTCGTTTTTCCACTGCCCGACTTTCCGATAATGGAAACAAATTCCCCTGGATGAATTTGCAGGTTGACATCCTCTAATGCCACAAAGCGCCCGGCGCCGGTGTGATAGATTTTGCTGACCCCGTTGAGTAAAATGAGCGGCTCATTTTTCAATGCCTCTGCCATGTCAAACCAGCCTTCTTTGATTGGTTTTATCGTTGGAATGAAGCTCATTCGTAATCCAAAACCTCTCGAACCTGCAATAAGGCTGCTCTGCGAGCCGGTAGCAGACTGGAGAAGACCCCGATCAGGAGAATGACACCAAACCAAAGCAGCAAGCCAATCATTGAATAACGGAAGTTCATTTGGGTTTCCAGCACAGCATAAATAACCACCGCTGCCAGAATGGGGCTAGATATCGCCGATGTGATGGCCCCCATGATCCAACTTACCAAGCTCACCACCATGCTTTCGGTCAACACGATTTTTACTAGGGCTTGATTGGCTGCTCCGACAGCTCGCAGCACCCCAATTTCCCGCATTCTTTCCATGATATTGATGCCCAACGTTCCGCTCAAGCCTAGGCTGCCCACCAATGCCAACAAGCCAGCCATCAAAAGCAAAACAAACAAAATGATATTGAAAACCTCCGTAAATTCGCTAAAAAAAGAAGCTCGGGTTACACTACTGCGTTTGCTGATACCCGCATTTCGGAAACGTTCTTGCAACCTTTCCGCCAGGAGATTTTGAATGGCAGGAGAGCTCAATTTGCCTTCTTCAGCCAGCACCCGAATCTCATCAACCTCGTTGGGCCTACCTGTAAGGCGAGAGAGGGCCGTGAAATCCATATAAATTCGCGGCCCGAATATATGTTTCGAAACGATTCCCACCACAACGAAAGTGTGAGTGCGTCCTGCAACCTTAACTTGAATCTCCTTACCAACCTGAATTTCGGGTTCTTCCAGCACCAAATCGGCGTTTACAACAACCTGTCGAGAGTTTGGCAAAGAAGCCAACCAACTGCCAGTCAACAGTTTTGGATGGAGCGTTTTGCTGTCAGGTGGCAAGCCAACAATTTCGATTCCCTGGCTCTCACTCAGGTCTGGGCGAACAATGACGCCTTCACTAATCGCCCAACCTTCGGCATAACCAATTCCTTCGACCCTTTGCGCTTCTCGTTCTGCGGTAACTTTACTCACGCCGCGCGGCAAAGATAAGCGCGCATCAAAAGCTACATATCGTTCAACATCGCGAATTTGAGCCATTAGTGAAGAGTAGGTACTAAATGATGCGATGAACATCGCTCCGGCCAGCGTTAGCGTTCCCAAGGTGAAAACTAAACGCGACTTATGTCGGAAAGTATTTCGTAAGGACAACAGCAACGGCGGGTTGACTGAACGAATGCGGCTCAGCAGTTGCTCTAAGCGGCTTACTCGCTTTCGATCTCCAAGGCCATATTGGTAGATTGCTTCATAGACCGAAATGCGCGTTCCATTGAGAATGGGATAAATGGCAACTCCAATCGGCATCAAGATCGCCACACCAGCCTGAATTAAGAACACTTGCCACGTAAGGTTAACTTGCGTAACATTAAAATTTAAAAATCGCGCCGCAAAATTCGACAGCCACCAGCTTCCCACCAATCCAAAAGGCAGCGCCAATAGGAAGCCTGCCACGGCAAAAATCAACACATTCAAGAGGTACATACTGATAATTTGCTTACGTGAAGCGCCAATTGCGCGCAGAATACCGATTTGTTTGGTTTGTTGAATCAAAATCGCAGAAACCGTGTTAATAATTAATCCACCACTCAGCAAAGTTGCCATAATGCTCATAATCTGGAGGATCAGAATAAACCCCCGAATTTGATTATGTGCCCAATGATCGCCAGGATCCGAACCCACCCCTGGAATGCGGATACTGAACACCTGATAGCCGGCCGGCTCCAAAATTCGTTTCTTGATTTTCTCGGCTACCTCCAGCGCGTCAGCTTTCTCAACATCCTCACCTTGCACAACAACCTCTAAGCGATTGTAGGCTGCAATCTCACCCATCCAGCGCAACGTATCCATGCTGACATAGGCAGTTGCATCTCCTAGAATCGCATAAGGAATTTCATTTACATCATGGGCAATACCCGATAGGGTGAGTTCATACTGACGGTCGTCTGCCAGTTTGATGAATACTTTATCGCCAATCTCATAACCCAACAGTTTGGCTGACTGGCGTTCTAGAACGATCTCGCGAACCTTTGGAGGAAAACTGCCTTGTTCCATAACCAAGCGATTGATTTCAAAAGAAGACGCGTTGGGCAAAACATGAAGGTTCAGATTCTCAAAACTGCCATTTGAACTCCAAATTTCTGCTTGGACAACCCGACGCGCTTGCGCTTGTTTTACCTCACGGATTCCTTCCGCAGCCTCTGCAATCTCTTTCGGGAACGGAGAAACGTACAGAAAGACATGAGCCGGATTGCCTTGTCGAAATTGCGCATAGAGATCCCTCTGAATGATATGCGCAGCGTTGTAAATCATTCCAATGGTGCCAACGCCGACGGCAATCGAGAGAGTCACGAGTACGGAGCGGGTTTTGTTGCTCCAGAGATCACGCCAAATTTTCACCCAACGTGCATCGATGATCATTCTTTTTGCAACTCCCCATCTAGGATTTCTAACTTTCGGGTTGCCCATTTCAAGGCTCCCCGATCGTGGGTCACCATCAAGACCGTTTTTCCTCTTGCCACAAATGAGGCAAACAAATCCATAATTTCCGCTGTGGTGCGCGAGTCAAGGTTTCCGGTTGGTTCATCTGCAATGAGTAAAGGTGGGTCGTTCGCTAAAGCTCGTGCAATAGCCACGCGTTGTTGCTGTCCTCCTGAGATTTTTGCCGGCACTTTCTGAGCATGATCGCCTAACCCAACTTGGCAGAGTAGCTCAAATGCTCTATCTTTCCGTTCTTTAGCCGGGATTTCACCCAGCAAATCCATGCTTATCTTTACATTTTCCCAGATACTCAGGGTTGGAAACAATTGAAAGAATTGAAACACAATGCCGAGGTTTTTCCCCCTCCAGCGAGTCCTCTCCTCCTCGGAGAGATCAAAAATTGAAATTCCTCGAAAAAGTACCTTGCCCTGCGTCGGTTCATCAATAGCGGTCAACAGATTGACCAAGCTCGACTTACCCGCACCCGATTTCCCGAACACGATGATAAACTCCCCTTCTTGGATCGAGAGGCTCACTCCTTTCAAGGCAGTGACATTTCCACTAGGAGTTGCGTAGATTTTCCACAAATCCTCGGCTTTTAGCAACGGAAAATCCATTAAATGACTATCCCGCCACAAGTTTGGGGATAGCCCACTGGCTTTTTGAGGAAGACTACTCACCTGAGTATTAACTGCGCTCTCCTTAACGCTACTCTCCATCATGAGTCGACCGTTCCACTCCTAAAGTAATTCGACATCACAAGCTCTAATCTTACTCGATAATTCTGACTTTGCGTGTAAGAATAAGATTAATTCAACGTAAAGCAATCTTCACCTTGGATAAAAACTGCCTAATCCAACGATCAAGTATAATACATACCAACTGGTCGGTATGTATTATACTTGATCATCGATCTTATGGCAATCAAGTAGAAGAAGAATTAACGAAAAAATTATTTTATATGGAGTTCCATGATCTTCTACCTGAACCAAAGATAATCTCGAGGGTTGAAACAGTCTGCCCCCATCCGGGAAAAGGAGACGGGGGCAGCTACCTTTCCAAAGGAGTGTCAGGTCAGCGCTCTTGTAGCGGGTAGTGCAGCACAGATACTCCTACATTTGAGAGGCACGCAAGAGTTTCGGCCGATAACGGCGGATATATTCCTTATAGGCTTGTTGCTCTTGTTCTCTGCGGCTCTTATCCCAACCGAGATAATCGCCAGCTACCTGAATAGCGGGCATAAGCAGATCTAACCCAGCCTGATTGTTATATGCTCCCATACAGCGGCGTAACAAGACATCTTGGATCGTCTCAGCTTGTTCTTCTTGGAAAGCAAAAACAACCTCTGCGGCAATTGTAGGTTCCCCCGAATGCAATCGTTCCTTCAATTTCGGTTCCTGTCGGGTTAATTCAAGGATTTTTTCCGCTCGAACCCCATAAATTTCGATGAGATGATTGGCAATATCCACCTCGAAACCACTTTTAGCCATAAACTGCTTTCGGAAGTCTCCGAAACTCCCTTCTCCGGCACCGGGCAGAGGAATATTTTTTGTGATACAAGGCCTTAGTTGCCGATTTAACTTTTTCCCAATTAAGTCAACGCATTGTTCAGCCAAATTGCGGAAAGTTGTCAGCTTACCTCCAATGATAGAAATCAATCCCTCTATTTCTGGAGCATGATCGTGAATGATATGACGGCGAGTAATCGCCGCCGTCTTCTTATCTCCCACATAAGGCAAGGGACGAATTCCCGAATAAGTGTAAAGGACTTGATCGACGTTGATTTGAGCCGATGGGAAGATTCCATTAGCTTCGCTCATCAAATAATTCATTTCATCATCGTCAATTTCGACATGGTCTAGATCGCCATGGTAGGGCAAATCGGTTGTTCCAATCAAGATGCGTCCTGTCCAAGGGATAACAAACATCGGTCGGCCGTCCTGTTGAGCTTCAAAATAAACAGCGATCTTAGGAGCTCCTGGGAAAGGTGGCACAACCAGGTGACTCCCCTTTGTCCCCCCAATTAACCGCTTGATAGGTTTGCCAACCCCCCTTAAGACTTCATCCACCCACGGCCCTCCCACATTGATAACGAATTCGGCCGAGGCAGAGTAAGTTTTACCGTCCAGTAAATCTTGAAATTCGACCCCCCGTACTCGATGATCCTCCATGATAAACCGCGTCACTTTGGCATAATTCAAAAACAGTGCACCCTGTTGTTGAGCAGAGAGAATGTTCTCAACCGAAAGCCTCTCTGCATAATCCACTTGGCAGTCATAATACATGGCTGCTCCACTCAACCCATCGGGGTTCAAGGCGCCCACCCGCTCAAAAACTTGTTGTGGTGAAAGGATGTGATGATGATCCAAGCTTTTGTCAAACGAAAGCACATCATAGAGGATCATGCCCATGCGAATCATCCAGGGTGGACGGCGATTTTGTTTGTAAAAGGGAAATGCCATCCCCAATGGCTTAACCAAATGAGGTGCATTTCGCAGCAATCTTTCCCGCTCAGCAAGTGACTCGCGCACGAGGTAGAATTCAAAGTACTCTAAATAGCGCAATCCACCATGAATCAAGCGAGTTGACCAGGCGGAAGTGCCGCTGGAAATATCTTCCTTTTCCAACACCAGCACCTTCAAGCCGCGTAAAGCAGCGTCTCTGGCAATCGCGCTTCCATTTATACCCCCGCCAATAACAATCACATCCCACTTTTGGGATAGTACATTCTCGTCAATCGGATGGTATCTCATCATTTCTTACTCCAACTCAAAGGAAAATTTATCAAAGCTTTTTCAATCCGTGATTGTAATCGGTTTCAAAACGATTTTCTATATGGTTTTCTTCACCGAATCTTGCGCTGTTTGTACACTCTACTTGTACTTACTTATACACCACCTGCGGTGTCTTTCGCATCCACCACCTCTCGGTTGAAAAGATGATCAGCGCCAGCCAAATCAAAGAAAAACCCACCAATCTTTCTGTCGTAAATGGCTCATGAAAAATTAAGACTCCTAAAAGAAACTGACAAGTTGGGGCAATATATTGCAGTAATCCCATCGTCCACAAAGGGACCAGCCGCGCCGCACTCCCAAACATTAATAATGGGATCACCGTCACAACCCCCGTAAGTACCACTAACACCGTGAGGATTCCTGTTCCATGCCCAAAGCTCCCCATTCCGTTCATTTCTTGGCTGGTCAGATAGAGAACTGCGGGCAGGAAAAGAGCCATGGTCTCTAATGTCAAACCATACAAGGAAGATAGAGGAGCGATTTTCTTTACCAACCCGTAGAACCCAAACGAAAAGGCAAGCGTTAATGCGATCCAGGGCAAAGAATGGTATTGAATGGTCAGATAGAATACACCTACCGCGGCAATCCCAACCGGCAACCACTGCGACCAACGCAACTTCTCGCGTAAGAAAAGAACCCCCAATAAAACATTTACCAATGGGTTGATAAAATAACCTAAGCTGGTCTCCACAACAAAGCCAGCGTTAACCGCCCAGACATACATCCCCCAGTTGATCGCCAATAAGCTACCGGCAAGGGTATATATGGCAAGTGTTTTTCTATCCTCAAGAAGTTTTCCAAGTGTTTTCCACTCCTTCCGCCAACCAAGAACGAGGAGCAAGAGAAGAAAAGACCATACAAATCGATGGGCTAGGATTTGAGTCGAGGGAATCGAAGAGAGAGCCTTAAAGTACAGAGGGAAAAAACCCCAAATCAAATAGGCTCCAAATCCGAGAAGCAACCCTTTACGATTCAGTCCTTCAACCATGTACCCATATCCGTCTAGTGGTTAAGTCGGCATGAAAATAACCAACAATAATCCTCTTATCAGAGGAACAGACTCGCATTTTTACGCAGATTTGCTGAGGTTAATTGCGAAGGTCCTTGCTTAGCTTCGCCCGATCGAGAGTACTTCAACCCACCTGTAACAAATGAATCCTCCACTGTGAGAGTTTTCCCTGTTAAATCCCAATCGCAAACCTCGATACAAGCAAGATTATACTCCAGATTAGAAAAGAAATTTTCTTGTCCTTTCTTTCTCCCTCAAAGGAGGTTTAGGGCGCAACCGGGCAATGGGATCATTTCTCGATTTCGATTGAAGAATCGGTTTGAATTTCAGTAAAGTTTGCATATTTTGCGAATTTATGGTAATATTTATTGAAAGTTTTGGTTTCTGTCATTTTTGAAGGAGTAGACATGAGTTACGAAGAAAGAATCCGGGCGGCAAGGTCAAAAATGTCGAAAAGTTTTTCAAAGCTAGCCGACTACCTCTTAGACTCTTATATTGAAGCCTCCTTTATGACCGCCAGCGAACTTGCCCACACCTTAAACCTAGATGCAGCGACCGTCGTGCGTTTCTCTCAATTTCTCGGCTATAATGGCTTCCCCGAACTACAACAAGAAATTCGTCAAAAAGTGCGCAACGATCTGCTTCTGCGCCCCCAAGAAGCCTTAGATCCCAACAGCATGGCGGGAATTGTCCAATCCGCCATGCGGGAAATTGCCGAAGCGATTGAGCACACGCGCATCTCTTTGGACGTCGACGCCCTCTCCAAACTGGTGGAACTTCTCGGTAGCGTGCGTCGGATTGTTATTTTTGCCGAAGGACCAGCTCAACCCAACGCCTATAGTCTGGTACAATATCTTGAGCAAGGTGGTTTCCCGGTCTATATCGCTCGATCAGGCGTTGTTGACCTAGCCCGCGCCCTAAATAACGCCACCAATCAGGACTTGATTTTAGCCATGGAGATCACTGGACAGACCCCCTATATCGCCCCAGCGCTCTGTGAAGCTCGCTCCCGCGGCATCCCCACGGCAGCCATTGTCGGGGCTGCTTCTTTAGCTTCAACACGTTGTGCCGATATTGTCATTGCTGCAGCCGCTCATTCCTCCGCAGGAGTTGGGATCGTCTCGTTAGAGGCAATCGTCTATACGTTTGCCAAACTGTTACGCTGGCGATTTGCCGGTCGCTTTGCCGGCACCGAACAAGCCATCTTAGAGATCTCGAACCGTCTTCAACAACCGATGGATTAAGCCTATTCTGGAGAGCAAGAATGCGATTCGTTCGTTATCAAAAACCCAATCACCCCCCTCGTCAAGGATGGCTTTCAGGGAACGAAGTGGGGCCGATAGAAGGTTCCATATTCACCGAATTTCGACGCCTAGAAGCCGAGGACGAACTCTCCCAAATTAAGATTTTGCCACCTGTCCTGCCCAGTAAGATCATCTGTGTCGGAAGAAACTATGCTGCGCATGCCTCCGAACACGGCGCCGAAGTTCCTGAAGTGCCGCTCTTATTTCTCAAACCCCCGTCGGCAGTTATCGGCCATCTGGATACCATCCTTCTCCCCCCTCAAAGCCAACAAGTCGAACATGAAGCAGAACTTGCCATCGTCATCGGAAAGCGCGGCCGTTGGATCCTGCCTGATCAAGCCGAAAATTACATTCTCGGATATACGATTGCCAATGATGTCACTGCCCGCGATTTACAAAACCGAGATCATCAATGGACGCGTGCCAAAGGATTCGATACCTTTTGTCCTATTGGTCCATGGATCGAAACAGAATTCAATCCAGCCGATGCCTTGATCACCTGCACCGTCAATGATGAAATCCGCCAAATGGCTTCTACCCATGATATGGTTTTTAATACATACCAATTGATCGCTTTTGCATCCTCAGTGATGACCCTAGAGCCCGGCGATCTCATTCTAACCGGCACCCCTGCGGGTGTAAGCCCCCTTCGAGATGGCGATGTGGTGCGCATCACCATCGAAGGGATCGGCGCTTTAGAAAATCCGGTCAAATCAGAAGCGCCTCATTAAAATTTTTCGATGAACCTTGACATTCATACTGCCGTTCAGGTCACGCTGCTGCTCCTGTTGATCCTAGCTGCCTTGATGGTATGGCAAGGCATTCAATCCATTCGCACGGCTCGTAAATTGCCTTTTTTCCGCTTGAGGCGGAATCGAACTCTACGCGGTTGGCGGCTGCTCGGCGGCTCGATTGTGCTTCTGCTTGTCACTCTGGTCTTAAATACCCGACTGGAACCCATGATCTATGCCGTATTTCCACCTTCCCCTACACTGACCCTCACTCCAACCATCACCCTTTCTCCAACCATCACACTCTCGCCCACAATCACCCTCACACCGACCATCACCCTAACCCCTGAAGTGACCGACACCCCCACCATCACTCCAACTCCCTTTGTCCCCCTTGCTATTGAAGCTCGCTTTGAAGCAACGGTTTCCCCAAATCCAGAAGCAAAATTTAGCGCCATCGTTTTTACGCAAGGGATCGATGCCCTGTACCAACCCATTGCTCCCGGTGAGGAGTTCCGCAATCCGGTCGGACACCTTTACGGCGTCTTCAGCTACGATCAAATGGTCGATGGCTCCCAGTGGACAGCCCTCTGGTACCGTAACGGTGAATTAGTCCATTTTGAAACCAAAGTTTGGGACGGCGGCACGGGCGGGTATGGCTACACCGACTGGAATCCCGAACCCTCAAAATGGTTACCCGGCGAATACGAAGTCCAACTATTTAACGGTTTACTGTGGAAACGGTCAGGACGTTTTCGAGTAGTCGGCGAACCGCCTACCCCTGCACCGACTTCCACCTTCACCCAAAGCCCAACGCCGTCTCGCACCCCAACTCCGACTCGAACGCTAACACCAACGCGTACCTCTACACCCACACGAACCCAAACGCTATCACCCCAGTTAAGGCAAACCTTAGCCGCGCGCTTTAGTCCTACCCTGACTCCAACTCGCACCCCTTATCCGACCTTGACTTACACTCCTGTAACCCCAACCCGCACGCGCATTCCAACCTATACACCTACGGCGACACGCACCAAACGCCCCACGTGGACGGCCACGCTTACCCCTACCGTGACCCTAACTCGCACTCCCTATCTCAGTCCGACAATTACCCTAACCCGCACCCCCTATCCCACGCTGACGCGTACGCCGGTCACGCCAAGTATCACCCCTTATCCTACCCTGACCCGCACACCTACTCCCAGCAATTAATGACTGGTAGAGAATGCCAAGGCGATTTGGGCAGCAACGCGGGCGTTATTTTTCAATAAGCTTATATTCGTTTGAACGCTCTTGCCTCCCGACAACTCATTCAGACGTTGTAATAGAAAAGGGGTCACGGCTTGACCATGAATCCCTTGGGTCTCTGCATCCTGGATGGATTGTTCAATCAGCGCTTCCATTCGGTCGGCTGGCAAAGCATCGGCTTCAGGTGGCGGCACAGCCACAAGGACTGCGCTGCGAAAACCCAAATTCCAATGGGTTTGAGCAAACTCGGCAACTTCCTGAGGTGAGTTTGCCACCATGCTCACCTCTAAATCCTCGCTCCCTGCGCTATAAAAAGCAGGAAAGTGCCGTGTTTGGTAACCCACCACCGGGACCGAGTTGGTTTCGAGGACTTCTAGGGTCGCTGCTAGGTCAAGGATTGCCTTGGCACCGGAACAGACCACAATCATCGGGAGCTCGGCTAAGGCTTGAATATCAGCCGAAACATCCGCATGGTGCAATAACTCGCTATAGCGATGCACGCCTCCAATCCCACCGGTTGAAAACACATGTATTCCCAAGCGATGTGCCACCCACATTGTGGCAGCCACTGTCGTTCCCGCCCACCCCTTTTCAACCACCAATCGAGCGATGTCACGCCAGCTTGCCTTTGCAACCATTTGTCGAGTGGCTAAGGAGCGAATTTCGTCCTCTGTTAATCCACAGACGATTTGTCCATTGAGGATACCAATAGTGGCTGGGACACATCCTGCATCCCTGACCTGTTGCTCGATCTCCTGAGCCAAGCGGAGGTTCTGCGGGTACGGTAAGCCGTGGGTGATTACCGTTGTTTCCAATGCAACCACAGGTTGCCCTGTCGCTAAGGCTTCAGTTATTGAGGAAGAGAGGCGGAAATAGGCGGAGGTCTCGGTTTTCATCAAATCACCAATTGATCATACAGCCTTTCTAATGATAAATCCGGAACAACCGCTCCGGGATATTGTAAGGTTAGGGTCGCCGCTGATACACCCAAGCGCAAAGCTTCATCTAAGGGCATCTCATTTAGTAAGGCAAACAGAACCGCAGCCGTCAAAGCATCTCCCACACCGGTTGGATCAACGATCTCGGTCTGGATAGCCGGGATATGCCCGTTTGTCTCCGAAGAAGCATAGCAGAGTCCCTGCTCAGCCAGCGTAATAATCACGACATCTACCCCTTGACCGACCAGTGCTTTGGCGATCATCAGGGCTTGACGGCGAGACGGGAGCTTATGAGACTGTTGGGCAAGCAAGGCGGCTTCAGCAAAATTAGGAGTGATCAAAAAGGTTTGCGCCAAATAGGGTCGTAAACGCTGCGCTAAGTGCATCGAGGTAGGGTCAGCACAGATCGGGACACGATAACGCTTTGCCAAGGAAAAAATTGTTTTGAGGGCTTCGGGAGGAAGATTCATATCCACGAAAATAAACGAAGCCTCTTTGAGCAATTTGGCATGGCTGCGAATATACTGAGGAGTGATGTTGCGGATAATCTCCATATTATCTAAGGCAAACAGGATTTCTGCCTTATGGTTCAAAATGCCCATATACATGCCGGTCGGATAGTCTTCACAGCGAACGACGTATTCGGTAT
Source organism: uncultured Anaerolineales bacterium (assembly GCA_937928795.1). GTDB lineage: Bacteria > Chloroflexota > Anaerolineae > Anaerolineales > UBA4823 > NAK19. The sequence continues at coordinate 5,775 of CALFWB010000066.1, read as the reverse complement.
TGACTCCGGCTAATTGGGCAGCCTTGATCAAACGCTCACCTTCTTCATCACTTCCTACCGCCGTTAGGAGAATAGCCGTTTGACCTAAGCGGGCTAGATTCTCTGCCACATTCCTTGCCACTCCGCCAAAGGTGGTGCGGATGCGTGCTGGATTGGATGATCCTTCATGCAAGTCGCCTTTTAATTTACCAACGATGTCCACCCCTGCTGCACCGATAACGACCACCGGACCGTCTGTTTTCAACTCAAAATTGTTCTGCTTGATCATCCTCTCTAAATTATAATAGAACCTCTCTGTTCAAGAGCATCCGTTTTTACAGCACAAACCTAGCGAGGAGATAAACCTTTCATCATGCCCATCCGTGTTGAACTTCACTGCCATACCGACGCTTCCGCAGATAGTTTATTGAGCATCCCTAAACTCTTAGCAGTCTGTAAACAACGGAAGATCGACAAAATTGCCATAACCGACCATAATATGATCCAAAATGCCCTTCTTGCCCAACAGATGGCTCCTGATAGTGTGATCGTGGGGGAAGAAATCCTAACCCGTCAAGGAGAACTGCTGGCTTTTTTTGTCAAAGAAGAGATCCCAGCCGGTTTAGATGTCACAGAAGTCATCGCAGAACTGCGCCGACAAGGGGCCTTCATTAGTGTTTCTCACCCTTACGACTCCTTTCGTAAGGGTCACTGGCAAGAAGCGGACTTAATTCAGGTTGCTGGTCAAGTGGATGCTATTGAAGTTTTCAACGCACGTTGTATCATAAGCCAGCACAATCACCAAGCGCAGTCTTTTGCGGAACTCCACAATTTACTTGGAACGGTAGGTTCAGATGCTCACTCCGCTGGCGAAGTTGGGAGAGCGCATCATTTGATGGAGAATTTTGACGGGGTAACTGAATTTCGAATAGCCCTTCAAAACTCAAAAATTTACACCCGCCTATCTTCGCCAATCGTCCATCTGATTTCGCGCTATGCTAAATGGAAAAAAAACTTCCAAATTGCTTGACCACTACCAGTTTTTGGGTAGAATTAATGCAAAGGGGCGGTGGCGGAACTGGCAGACGCAGGGGACTTAAAATCCTCCGGAGGTGACACTCCTTGTGGGTTCGACTCCCACCCGCCCCATTGATGGGAAAGTAGCTTATTCGCCCAGCGGTCTGACGACTCGTAGGCGAGCTCTGCCATAGATGATTTTCATGGTCTTTTCTCCCTCGATAGCAGCAAGCCTACCTCTGACTTTATACCTCTAAACCGCTAACGGCTGGCCGCTCTGCCGCGCCGCAAAGCGGCATCAGGTGCAACACTCCCTGACAGGCGCGCCAGCCTCCCCAGCGGGTGAACCAGATGAGTTGGTTCTTAGCAAGCGGTGTTGGCTGGCACTTTAGGTTACAAGTAACTCTGCCTTACAAACTTTATCCCGAAAACTGCGCTTGAACTTTTGCTTGTTCAGGCTTTTTTATGGTCAAGAACAACAAGATAATCCCGATAAATATTCCAACGAAAAGCCATATTGTTATCATTGCAATCATTGTTAAGTTGGTAGCAACATCATTGGGCATTGTTGCTGGGTCAATCATTCCAAGCCATTCAGCCAGTTTTCCGATGGGTAAGACAACGAACATCATAAGCGGAATAATCGTAAACGGACTCAAGCCTGCGCCAAGTAAGGTGCTGAAAAACACTCGTTGTAGCGTAGCACCATAGCGATTTCCAACAAGCCCAATTGTTAGACCGATAATGACCCAAACGATAATCAGGGGCGCAACCCATGCCTTGATTTCACTTGGGAACAACAATTGCGAATATAGGAGCGCAGAAACCCACATTGCGCCTGTGAAGAGCGTCGTCATTACTCCTACCAGAACATGCTTTGAAGTCAGTATGTTTTTCATGTCTATCTCCTTGCCGATGAAAGATCCTGCCCAACTCTTCCGTAAATTGAGCCTGTCTCTATTTTCGACATTTTCCCCTATATTCGCAACTGTGGAACGCCCTAGTTTTTCAATTTCAAACTCACCTGTGGCGCTCCCTAGTTTCAAAATCAACTCTATTCTGGAACTTGCCTGAAACTTGGCATAAATATTTTTCAAAATGGAACTCAACCGTGCGGACAGAAATATCAAGAGATAAAGCAATTTGTTTATTGCCTTTGCCCTGCAACAATAGTTTTAGAACATCCCATTCACGGTTACTCAATCGAGGAAATTGTGTCATTGTGGTTTCCTTTTAGTTTATTGCGCAAGTGCCAGCTAACGGCACCGAGCTTAGCCGCAGCGACCAAGCGCAGCGGAGCGGCGTCAGGTGGAAGCGATTGTTAGGCGGGCGCTTCCGCTGCAACTCAACAGTTGGTGTGAATCGCCCCTTCTACTCTGCTGAAGTGATGTTCTTGAGCAGCACCACGGTCATCAAGATATTGGTGATGGCGATGGTAGGGAAGATTACCAACTCTTCCGCACTGACCGGCACTCCGACTCGCGCCATGTTCAACCCCATCACGCTGACGGCGATGCCCAATGTCAGGAATTTCATCATCCCCACCGAGGCCAGCAGGTAACCCCAAAGGCTTCGGCGTAGCAGCAGGATACCCGAAAGCACGCAGACGGGAACGATGATGCCTAGATCCATGGCCTGGATGAACATACTGGTAGTGTTCTCCAGCGCAGGAACTGCACCTGGAGTGAAAGTCGCGGCGATGCGCCCCAGCCAAGCCAGGAGCAAGAACCCAGCCGCGAAAAAGAGCAATACGGCAATCCAGCCCCGCGGTAGTCTGCCGGAAAAACGCGCCGGCAGAGAGGGGACATCAAAAGACATCATTACCAGCAGGAAGGCGAACAGGCTTAGGCTGAACAACGCTACATAGACCAGGAACAACTGGTTGTAGGCTGCGCCGAAACACATCGTGATGTAGGTATAGAGTATGAAGCCCAGCGTGCCTGCCAGCAATAGTTGCCCACGCAGCGAGCCGCGCTGCGTCAGCCAGAAGGAAATCGCCAACAGCGGCAGGCCGAGCACCAGCATGACCAAGTCGTTAGCCTGCATTTGAGCCGCCGAACTAACCGTATCCCGATAATACAAACCACGCGCGTTGATCGTCACTTCCTCGCCGCGAAAGGTCGTGAGCGGGTAGGGTGTCCCCTCGGCGGGCCACAGACCAGACAGAGCGGCGATCAGCATCAGAATGAAAATCAAGGGGATAAGCCATTTGAGCGCTGGACTTGTGTGCATCTATCCTCCCTTAACCCAGTGCTGCCGGAACCCAGCCGCGGATTCTGTCCCAATCTCGGCGGTCGGCCTCTACCGCACCGACCATGCGGGCAATCATCCGGTCAAGAAAGGACAGGCGCGAGAAGTCCATCTTGCCCTCAAAGTAGACTTCTTCTGCGTTATTCAACAATGGGCGTACGGCGTTCAAGTAGGCCAGACGGGCAGTCCGACTGGTCTCATCATCACCGATGTTGAGCATGTGTACAGTAAAGAGCGCAACAGGCACCTGATTCAGTGCGGACTGGTTGCGCTTGACAAAATCCACAGCCTCGGGCAACCAATTGCCCATGCGGATGGCGCTGCCCATTACGATGGCGGCATAGCCGGTGAGATCAGGCTTCTGCTTGACCGGTTTGACATCCACGACGTAGCCACGGGCGCTGAGGGTTTCGCCTATGGCAGCAGCCACCTCGGCGGTAGACCCAGCGCGAGTGGCATAGGTAATGAGAATTCGCCTATTCACGTTTGCCTCCTCTCCAAAAGCAAACTCAGGGGTATCTACACTCGGTGCGCGGGTGGCGAGATACCCCAAACCGGGACATGTGACAGCCGTTGCTGCCACGGTCGGCGACTTTAAGAAAGTCACAGCGGCTCATCGCCGGACGAGATTGTGACTTGGTCATGGGCCAACTCCTTGTGCAGTAACAAATGTGGGACAGGTGTTCGCCCGCCTACTTTTGGACGGTCGTTTCGGCAACAGTTAGCACAATCTTGCCCTGTACCTCTGCTTGTTCGATAAGTTCATGGGCACGCTTGGCCTCCGCCAGTGGCATACGCGCCGCAATGATGGGCTTGATTTTGTTCTGTGTTAACAAATCAAACAACTTGGTCAAGTCCTCTGAAAACCAATCGGGTTTTTTCTGCCGCAATGCACCAATCGAGTAGAACGCTGTTGACCGTCCATTCGGCAAGAAGTGCCATAGCTGAAGCCGCACGAAATCCAACGGGATGCTGCCACCCCTTCCCTGTACTGCATTGTAGAAGCCATACGCCACCAGTTTCCCACCGCGCCGCAATGCACGAAATGACCGCTTGAAATTCTCACCTCCTATTGGGTCAAAAACTGCGTCAACACCATCACCTGTTAGGCTACGGATGCGCTCCACGAAATCTTCACCTTTGTAATCAATGGGCGTTGCGCCCAGTCGTTTGAGCAAGTCATGTTTGGACTTGGAAGCCGTGCCGTATATTTCCAAATCCAATAGCTAACCTAATTGCAGCACTGCTGTGCCAACAGCCCCTCCTGCACCATGTATCAAGATGCGCTGACCTTGCTTCACTTTTGCCACCCGATGGAGCATTTGATATGCAGTGACATACGAAAGTACGAGGCTGACTGCTTCCGCTAAGTCGAGACTCTCGGGCATATGCGTTAAACGGATTTCCGGTATACAGAGGTATTCCGAATATGCACCAATGACTGTGAGGTCTGCTACTCGCTGCCCCACCTCAAAACGGCTTCTGCCTTCACCCAACTTGTCTACCACGCCGACCATATCATAGCCCGGGGAGAAAGGCGGCTTATCCTTCACGTCGGGATACTTTCCTTTGCGAATCATCACGTCAGTGAAGGCTGCACTCGTGACCAACACCTTGACTCGTACCTCGCCGGGTTTTGGCTCTGGTAATTCAGTCTCCTCGACCATCTTGAGGACTTCTGGCCCACCAAACTCGGTAATGACAACGCACTTGTAAGTCATCCCTTCCTACTTTGTCTCCAAGATCATAGCCCGCCTAACTATTAATTAGACGGAAACCAACTCTAGCAACGATTTATCTCCTTCTTATACGGAATCCACCTAATCCCTTAATTGTTGACGTTTACGGAAAACCTTCGTTTAATTGAATTCCATCATATACTTTTTTGCTAATACCATTATAGCATCCTCCTAATTTTTTCAAGCAATTCAGAGGTGTTCTCTTTGTCAATCCACACCCAACCCCAAAACTGCTTGATCAGGTTCGTGAGACTCTCCGTCTCAAACACTACTCCTATCGCACAGAGCAGACCTACGTGGATTGGATTAAGCGGTATATCCTCTTCCACAAGAAGCGTCATCCCGCTGAGATGGGTGCCGTTGAAATCGAAGCCTTTCTTACCCATCTGGCGGTGAACGAAAAGGTATCCGCATCCGGCCAAAACCAGGCTTACAGTGCGCTCTTGTTTCTCTATCGAGAAGTTCTGCACCAAGACATCTCCATTCCACTGCAGGCTCTGCGTGCCAAAAACCCCAAGCGCCTGCCCACCGTCTTGACCAAATGGGAGGTTCAGCAAGTTTTCGCCCATCTTTCTGGAATTTATCGGCTGAAAGCACACCTGGCTCTATGGTTCCGGTCTGCGCTTGATGGAAGGCCTGCGCCTGCGGGTAGGGCTTTTCAAAAATTTAATGTGAGGCTCTTTTCGGAACAGCAAGCTCCGCTTTCGAGTGAAGCGAGCAACGTGTCACTTCAAGCGTGTGCACTCAAAAGTTGTTGGCAACATTGCTTTGTAGGACAACTCATTGAGTT
>CALFWB010000065.1 GCA_937928795.1 uncultured Anaerolineales bacterium | reverse complement strand
TGTCCGACGGCGATGTGGTCGGGATGACCGGAGAGTCCATCGGGACCGAAACTCAACAGGAGCTGCGGCTTGACTTCGTTCACCACAGACAGAATGCGCGAGACCATTGTCTCTGCATCGCATTCCTGCAAATGTCCGTCGCCGTAATCCAGCAGGCGCGGCGGTTGGATGCCCAGCGCGGCGCAGGCGCACTGTAATTCTCGTTGGCGCACGGCGGGCAACTCCTCGGGCGCGCACAGCGGCGGGTCGCCGCACGAACCCGCCTCGCCGTGCGTGAACGCCAACACATGGACGCGCGCGCCCTGCCTCGCCAGCAGAGCCAGCGTCCCGCCGGGGCGGAAGGTCTCATCGTCGGGATGGGCGAAGACGGCCAGGAGAGCCGGGGAAGGATGCATTTCTTCGGCGTAAGCAGCCTCTCTTTTCTGGGCGCGTTTTCTCATGGCGCGCGCCACCAGCACCAACCCGGCCAGCGGCCAGACGTGGAAAATCATAGGCGTGCCGCATTCGGGGCAGGGCATCAGGCCAACGCCCAGCAAGCCGCCGGCTGCCAGCCACAGTCTGACCGCCGAGTGGGACAGCCGTTTCTGCCTGTGCGTGTGGCTCTGTTCTGTGTCCATCTTGCCGCGCCCTTAGGCTTTTTCAATCAAGCGCCGCCAGGATGAGATAGGCATCCTCATGCTCCCATGCAACAGGCAGCAAGCGGAAACCGCTTTCGCGCAAGGCGCGGCGGACCGTTTCAGCCTCCAGGCGATGGTGACGCGGCGGACCGTCCTCGTGAACCGCATCCGGACGCCAATCCAGCAGGCCGATTCGTCCGCCTGGGCGCAGAACGCGCCGCATCTCGTTCACCAGACCCGCCAGCGGCTCCACCTCGTGGACGACGAACGCGCCCCAAATCCAATCCACGCTGGAGTCGGGCAGGTGGATGTGCGGCAGTTCGGAGAGCAGCGGGCGCACCTGCGCGGGCGGATGGCGCTGCACCAGCGCGTCCAACATCTCCTGGCTGACGTCCAACGCCCAGACGATGCCCTGCGCCCCGACAATTTCCGCCAGCGGCAGAGTCCAGAAGCCGGGCCCGCAACCCAGGTCGAGCGCGGTTTGCGCGGGCTGAATGCCCAGCGTTCCCAACAGGCGCGCCGGCTGCCAGCGGGCTTCGCGCTCGGCGTTGCTCAATACAGCATGATTTTTGGGGTCAAAACGGCGGTCATGGTTGGACATGGTTTTGAGGTCTTCTAGACTTCCGAAGTCTTAAAGACTTCGGAAGTCTTGTTTTCATGATGATGCGGCGCGGGGGCGAACCACCTGGTCAGCCTGCCCGAAATCCGCAGAAAGATCGCCATGAAGGAAATCTGGATGATGGGCTTGAGCGCCAGCACCAGCACCGTCAGCGGACCGAAGAAGATGGTCGCCAGCGCCAGCGCAATCGAGATGTTCTTGCCCGCTGTGCCGTAGGCGAAGGCAATCATGTCTTCGTAGTTGAACTTCATCAGCCGCGCAACCCCCACCGCCAGGCTGAATAAAATTGCATACAGAAAGGTCAGCGGGATGAGAATGATGATGAAATACTGCGGGTTGTGCAAGACGTTGTTCGCTTCGAGCGCCATGGAAATGAAGACGATGATGTACATGCCGAGCATGGAAACGCCCGGCAAAATCGGTTTGAATTCCTTGAAGCCATCCTGCCCCCAGAGGCGCAGGATAGCGCGGCGCGTTAGGTCGCCCAAAATCAGCGGCACCACCACCGCCAGCAGGATTTCCTTGAACATGCCCCAGGCGTCAATGTCCACGTACACGCCCGCCAGAATCGGCATCCAGACGGGAATCATGACGATACTGACCAGCAGGCTGAGCGCCACAATCACCAGCGCCAACGCCACGTTGCCTTTGGCGTAACCCGTCCAGCCCGCCACCATGCCCGCGCAGGGAACTGTCCCTGTCAAAATGAGCCCGACGGCAAATTCGGGGCGACTGTGCAGGAAGAGATACGCCAGTCCCGCCGCCAGCAGGGGCGAGATGACAAAGTTGACGAACATCGAAAGGCTGATGAGTTTGATGTTCATCATCGCCTTGCCCACGTCTTCGATGCGCAGCCCAATCATCATCGGGTAGAGCATAATGAACAGGGTCAGCGTGGTATACGATTTCAAACCTTTGGCGGCGGCGGGAAACGCCCAACCGAACGCTACGCCCGCCGCAATCGCCAGCAGCAGGAAAATGACCAGATTACTTTCGATAATTTTTGCAGATTTTTGAAATGTTTTCAGCATTCAAAGCTCCTTACGATTCAAGTCAAAGACTTGTTCTAGGTAACGCAAGCCTTTGACCTGCGTTTATCCACTTATCAGAAGAAAGACACGCTGGATGGCTAGTAATACCAGGGCAAGGGCAAAGATGCGGGTCAGGGTCTTGCTTTTGACCCGCTGGGCAGTGAACATGCTCCCATAGTAAGCCCCAATCACCGCGGTGATGCTGGTCATCCCCACGATCCACCCATTGAACTGCGCATCCGTGAGGTGCGCAACGAAGGCTGAGAACGAAGGGAGGGTCACAATGACGCTGTTGGTCGCTGCAGCGATGCGAGCAGTGTACCCCAGCATGACCAGGGCTGGCATCATCAGGAAGCCCGGACCCACACCGAGAAATCCGGCAAAGATGCCGATCATTGCGCTTAACAGAGCGGCTTTGAGGCGCGTGTGGTCGTTGATTGCGATCAAGTGGGTATCCTCCTGCTTAGGAGCAAACGCCATACGGTAGGCTAGAAACAGAAGCACACCCACGTAAATCCACCACACGACGTTCGTGGGGACAAAGCGCAAAATCCAAACGCCAAGTGGCGCAACCAGTGTGGTGATGAGCAGCAGTGGCGTAGCTGTGCGCCAGTCCACCATTTGCGAGCGCGCAAAAGCGACTGCGCTGCTGATGGCGGTCAACCCATTCAACAGCAGGCTCCACGGCATGATAACATGTTTGAGATCGAAGCCAAACAATCCCAGCACAGGAGTTGAGACAAAGGCAACGCCCAGCCCCAACATCCCAGAGATGAACGAGAGGACAAACAACAGGAGAGGAAACAGCAAGTAGGTCATCAAATCCTCCTTTCATACCGCATACCGCCTAAGCTCGCTAATCTGTCAGAAAAACCGCTGAGTTGTATCATAGGTGATTTACGGTTCGGTGGAATCTGCGTCATCTGCGGATTATTGGGCAGGCTGAACCGTTCCACTTACGTAACCAAATCGAAGATCATCTTGGCGGCGATCAGCCATAGCAGAACACCAATGATTTTTTTGAGTTGGGCGCTGGAAAGTTTGGTCTTCATCAACTGCGAGCCGACAATGGAGCCGAGCGCCGCCATCAGCGCGGTAACGCCCACGAAAACGGGGTCCAGCCCGCCCATCGTGGCGTGACCGAGAAAGCCCGAAAATGAGGAGAAAACGACCACAATGGAGGTCGTTCCCGCCGCAACTTTGGCATCTAACCCCATCCAGTTAAGGACCGGCAAGATGAAGTTTCCACCGCCGACACCTAGCAGCCCACCGAGGAAGCCTGCCACCGAGCCGACGCCAGCCCCTGCGCCGACTTCCATGAAACGGCTGAGGGCATGATGGCGTGGCTTGGCTCTGTAAAACAACATCATGAATCCCGCAAAGACCAAAAAGGCGGCAAACAGGCTCAGCAGAAGTCCCTTATTCACAGAAGGCGTAAGGCGCGCCCCAAACGGCGAAAGGACGACGGCCGTGACCAGCACGGGCAAGCCCACCCGCCAGTTGACCAGTTTGCCGCGCCAGTAATTGAACGCCGCAAACATCAAGCTGACCACGTTGAGCAGCAAGGCAGTGGGCGTGGCTTGTGCCAGCGGCACGCCAAGATAGTAGAACAGCGGCACGAACAGGAACGCTGCGCCTAGCCCGGCCATCGCCAGCAGACCGGAGAAAACAAAGACCAGAACGGCGCTGACGAGGTAGAGAGTCATGGAGTCTCCGTAGCGCAAGCCTCTGGCTTGCGAGCACAAAGCAGAGATTTGCGTTATGTGGCGCTACCCATTTTTCGCTTGCAAGCTCTTGCGCACTTTGCCCGGCATGACTTCTGGGATCAAGTTCGGATAACCGCCGGGCATCACCCGCACGTTCTCAAACCCCTGGGCGTGCAGGTAGGCAAAGGCGACATTGGCGCGATCGCCGCCAGAGCAAAAAGTGACCACCAGCTTGTCACGCGGGATTTCGTTCAGGCGGGAAGGCAGTTCATTGACAGGAATCTCCAGCGCAAAGGGAAAGCGGAGGAATTCCAATTCCTGCGGGGCGCGCACATCCAACAGGATAGCTTCGCCCTTTGCCCACTTCTCGAAGAAAGCGGCTGGTTCGATTTTATGCTGAGCCGTGCTCCAATACTCAAAGTCACGTCCACTCAGCCATTGGGAAAAGGCATCGTTCGACATTTGCGCCTCCAGAAAAAGGGTTTTGCAAATAGCTAGGATTTACCTTGCCAAAGCGGTTAAGGCTTGGCACGTCCAAGTTCAGCGCCTGTGATTCAGCCGTTCGCGGATCGCCTGCTCAATTTTGGGCGCGCCGCGAAAACCGACCATCACCACCTCCTCGTTAATTACCAGCACAGGGATGGTCATCACGCCGTAATCAAGGATGCGAGATGGATCGTGGATGTATTCCACCTCGACGTCCAAGCCTTCGCGAGCGATAAAGCGGCTGACAGCGTTGTACATATTGCGGCAGGCGCCGCAATCTGCGCCAAGGACTTTGATGCTGGGTTTCTCGTTCAATGCAGCCACTCCGCGTGGTCAATCAACTCGCCGCGCGCCGCAGCCAGGGCAGCCGCCTCAATATCGGCGACATCGGTGACGATGGGACGGATACCGGCCTGCTTCATGCTTTCATAGGCACCGGCGCCCATGCCGCGCACAAGGAGGATTTGGCAATCGGCAATGGCGGCCGCCATGCGGGCGTGGCGGCTCTGCGCAGCCGGGTCAAAGCCATGACCACGCGGGTCTGCGCCATGCGATTCTTCATGAGGCTCGCCAGCGAATTGGGCGTGTCCCATTTTGTCGCGCTGTTCACGGGCGATAATTTTGCCCTCCTCGATGGTCAGGACGATGTAAAACGGGGCGCGCCCAAAGTGTTGACTGATGGTCACTCCGTCGTCTGAAACTGCAGCTATTTTCATTGGGTTTTATCCTTTCTGAGCGAGTTTGGTGTAATCCACGCCCAGCGGGGCGCTGATTTCGACCGCCGCCTCGATGAAGAGGCTTTTGAGCGGCTGCAGGGCGCTCTCGCGCTCTTGTACCAACGGATGGCTAAAGAAGCGGTTGCGCAGAACGTTAAAGGCTTGCACCTCCTCGCGCTGGATTCGCTCCCCCTTCTGCTGGCGGGCAATAAGCGACTCATAGGTCTCGTATAATTCCTTTTCAAGGGCAGCGACTTCGGGGTCCGCTGCCACCCGCTGAGAAGCCTCAAGATAAGCCTGCGCAGCCGGGTTGGCGCGCAGGGCTTGTCCGAGAGCGCGGGCTGCTTGTTCAATTTCAGGAGTAATGGGACTCATTTCAGCCTCCTATCCACAGCAACTGCGCTTCGCATTAGCGGCAAAATCTACGCCGGCTTCGCGGCTGATGATTTCATCGACGGCACAGAATAAGGCGATCACTCCCTGCTCGGCTTGGCGATATTGTTGGACGACGGGTAGGCTCTCGATTTCCGCTTCTAGGCGCGCCAACTCCGCCTCATGTTTGCCATCGGGATCGCGTCCCCATTGCAAGGCGGTCTGATGCGAGCGCATTTCCGCCGCCAGTTTCTGGACGGTCAGGTCGCGGTTGACAGCTTCAAGCGTCTCTAAGAAAGCGCGGTATTCGGGCGTTGCACTGAGCAGTTCGCCTAGCGTACGCGCCGCTTGCAGAGCATCGAGCGTTTGCGGTGGTTGGGTAAGATAGGTAACGTTTGGTTCTACCATGTTAAATATTCCTTTCTAAGATGTTTCCAGAAACAAGATCTGGCTTTCAGAGGGAGCAAAGATGTTCGCTTCCACTTCTAAGGCTTTCAAGATAGCTGCTGGGACAATGCAACTGTTGCGGCACACAACCTCGTCTGCCAGACGGTAAACTTGCGTCTCTAGCAGGTTGACGCTCATCTCACGGGCAATATCCAGCGTTTGCAAGCGGTCTGCCAGTTTTTGGATGTGTTCACAAGTGGTGACGAATTCCAACACCACGTGGGTCATATCCGTGCGGCGAGCTTCAATACTGGTTTCCTTTCCACATTGTCCTGCTTGTACCCAGACTTGGCTCATGTTCTTACTCCTCTCAGCTTTCGGCGAATTTCAAGAGCGCTCGCCCGTGAGTGGGCAGATACCCTCCTCATGTTTCCTGCTTGTCAGGGAGCGAGCGCAAGGCAAACACCAAGCAGACATCATGGATTTCGGTGAGACCGTGCTGTTCGCAGAGTTCCACCGCCCGCTCCGACCAAGCCCCTGGCGGCATCCACACCGTGCCGACGCCGAGGTTGGCAGTCGTCGCAACGATCGTTTCGGTGACTGCCGGCGGGACGACCGCCACCACCACATCCGGCTTTTCGGGCAGGGCTTCCAGCGAGGGGTAGCAGGGATGGCCGTCCACCTGTTCGTATTTGGGGTTCACCGCAAGGGCGTTGTATCCCTTGGAAAGCAAGGTTTCAAAGATTTCATGGCCATACTTCGCCGGGTCTTGCGAGACGCCTACCACGGCGAAAGTGCGGTTGTCGCGCAAAATCTTGGTGACTAAGCTCATTGCAACTGTCCTTTCACTGAATCGGCAAGCTAGGAGGTCAAAAAAGATCCGCTATAGCACCATCACTTTGGATGTATTTCTTTCACTGAAGTGATAACTCCTTCCCTCATTTCGCGGCGGGTGGCGTCAATCCAATCTCCTGCGCAATCTGCGCGGAAATTCGCTCAACATCGGACTCGCTAAAATCGAGGGTGGGTTTCTTGGTGACACCCATCTTGGCAATAACATACTCGTGATCTACCTCAATACTGCGCTGTTCCATGATCTTGCTGGCGCAGCGATTGGCGCAGCCGTTGATCACGATCACGCGCCGAGCGCGTTTGCCGATGTCAACATGCTGCTCCGAGCCGGCGCCCACGGCGGTAGTGCAGCACATGCGCGCGCTTCCGCCGGCATTTGTCAGGTTAATTGCCACGCGGTTGCCCACTTGTCCCACACTGGCAGCCCCATCGCAAGGGAAAATGATATCCAATTTTTCAGCATCTACCGCACAAAGCGGAAGACGGCGAAATTCTTCATCCACAGAATCGGTTGTCATAATTGTCTCCTTATAACGTCAAAAACGCTCCCGATAAACAAAACAGCCTCGTAACGGTTCGGCTAACCTAAAAATCTGCAGAGGATGCGGATTTCACAGGCGGCGGGCGTGTTTCCCAAGGAGCACAGGCGCCCATACAAAGGCAGACATTCGGGGGACAGTGACAAAGTCTCATGGTCTTAGCTTGAACGAACTATCACGCGTTGACCGCCTGGCGTGCGACAACATCGTATTTTTGGCGGTTTTCTTTCAGCAGGTTCTTGGACTGCGTGAGCAATTTATTCTGCCGAATGACCTGGCGAATGTAGCCCCGCGAGGGGAACTCAACTGCGTCTTGCAGACAGATGGTGGCGCAGGTGGTGCAACCCACCATGCACATCTGCGGAGCAACGATCGCAGGCTTATTGGCTTCGTAGTCAAAGGCGTACACGCCGCGGCCGCAAGAGGTGACGCATAAGCCGCAGCCCACACAGCGCTCGGCAACGATAGCAGGATGCCAGTCAATTTGATCACGCGGAATACCGTGCCAGACTGCATTGTTATTGGTGTTGGACATTTTGGTTGCTCCTTGGTCAGAAGGTTTGGGTTGCTGAACTTCTAAAAGGCAGTTCAGCAAATTGGTCATCTCCTCTGGGTGGGCGAGCTCATACTGATTTTTCACACCGAGACGAGTACTCCTCACCATTCCTGCCTCTCGAAGCAGCATGAGGTGTTGAGAGATATAGGCTTGTCGTTGGCGCGTTTGAAACACCAGATCGCAAACGCAGGCTGGACTCCTAGAAAGGATGTCCAGAATCTGGAGGCGCACAGGGTGTGATAAAGCTTGTAGCATCTTGGCATGCTTTTGGTATTGTTTCACCATTAAGGGACTCCTTCCAGTTTCTGCCGGAGACGCTCTATGACTTTGTTGACTAAGAGAGCGTTCATCCTCACCTTACGGTCCCTGCCCAAAGGTATTCGCCGGGCAGGAAGGGATCGGCACTGCTGTTGAGCGTCGTTACTGCTCCTGCGATGCAGCAGACTGACGTTCTTGCCGAGGGAAGCAGACCAGCCAGATGGGCAGCGAGATCGCCAAATGCCCTGTTTAAAAACCATAACAAAAATGCCGCTAGGCTCAAAAGACTTCTCCCAAAGGTCGAAATATATTCATTATTTTGAATATAGTGTAGGACGTTTACTGCCCAGCGTCAATGTGACATTCGTCACCAAATGGTGATGATTAAGATGCGTTATCCGCTTGCGTCTAGATTAACGCAGGCGGACGAGGAAATTCGAGAGTTAGGTAGAGAAACGACGGCTCGGTGTGGCAAGTCGAAGACTTGCCACACGAATCGGAGATTTGCGCCATATATTATGCTCATCGGCGCAGCTCAAGAGGCTTATTCCGTACTCAGGGAAGCGAAAGCCTGACGAACGATCTGGCGTATCTGACCAAGGTGGTCATCGTCGTGCGCCAATCCGAAGACGAAGTAGGCAACGGCATTGAGCGGAGCGATGGACGGATAGGGGCTATGGGTGACTTCCAGATGGGGCGGGTTGGGCCACATCTCTAGGCTGGCAAGGCGCATACGGCGCGATTCTTCCAGGCGTTGACGGCACTGCGCAATGGTGGTAATGCTTTGCCAGGGCACTTCGTAGCGCGAGCGCCCATGATTCGGGACACCGCGCGCCAGTTCGGCGGCCAGAAAGGCCGTCTCTTCCGCTGAAGCGGTGGTATGAACGATGACATGTCCCAGCGTCCAACCCTTATCTGCTTCAGTAGGATCAGCAGCGTAGGGGTCATGGGCGCTGGGATCGTGCGGGACGAAGGTAACATGCTCATCGCGGCAGTCGGCGATGGCTTCCAGCATAGCATCGACCATGCTATTGGTCAGATCGCGCAGGTCAGCCGGGCTAAGCGCAGCGCTCAGCTCGGCAAGGGTAATGCGCTTTTCGCGCACTGGGGTGAAATCGAGAAAACGCTTCATTGAGTTACATCTCCTCTGGACTGAATTCAATCCCAGAACCGTTCAGCCTGACCAAAAAGCCGCAGATGACACAAATCCACAGATGGCTCAGATTTTGCAGAAAAATTCAATTACCCGGGCAGTGGGATGGCTTCCAAGCGGCGCACCATTTCCGCCAGCACGTCAAACCCACCCTGCCAGAAGGCTGGGTCGTAGATGTTGAAGCCAGCCGCTGAGAGGATCTTCTCCGGCGCAGCACTGCCACCTGCCGCCAAAATGCTCTCATAACGCGGCTTGAACGCTTCGCCTTCTTGCTGATATTGCTTGTAGAGCGAGAGCACAAGCAACTGCCCAAAAGAATAGGCGTACACGTAAAAGGGATAATGGTAAATGTGCGGGATCGCCACCCACTCCCAACGGAACTCGTCCGATACCTCCACGGCATCACCAAATTGATCGTTGAGGTTTTGGTAATAGGCCTTACACAGGTCCTCCACGGCAGCGCCTTCTTTGACCATCTGATGGGCTAGGCGCTCGAAGAGGGCGAAATAAGCCTGTCGCCCAATGGTAGCATAAGCATCGTCTAACTGACGGAAGAGAATGTCGCGGCGCACGGCGTCGTCCGTCTCCTGTGCCAGCAGGCTATCGATCAGCAGCATCTCGCCGAAAGTCGAAGCCGTCTCTGCCAGAGGGAGGGAGGAATGGAAGGTAAATAGAGTGTGATGAGCAGCCATCATCGAATGCACGGCATGGCCTAGTTCATGGGCGAGGGTTGCCACATCTTCGGCTTTGCTCTGATAGTTGACCAGCACCCACGGCGTCAGGTCATTCACCGCCGTCAGACAGAAGGCGCCATCGCGTTTGCCACGGCGCACCTCACTATCGAGGTGCTGCTGATCAAAGACGCGTTGGGCTTGCTCGGCAATGCGCGGCGAGAAACGCCGGAACGACTCTAAAACCATCTCAGAGGCCTGTTCAAAGGGATAGGTCTTATCGGCTTGGGCAACCGGCGCGTAAATATCGTAACGGCGCAGGCGCTCCATGCCAATCCAGCGCGCCTTCAGGCGGAAAAAGCGTTGGAAAAGAGTCGCATTCTTCTGGCATACCTCTAAGAGGGTCTCCACCACGCCATCTGGTAGGTCGTTAGAAAGGTTGCGGGCTGAGATTGGACTGTGAAAATGGCGCAGTTCGATCTGTTCGTTGTGCCAATCGCGGGCGATGGTCTGATACATCATGCCCAAAATTGGACCATCGCTGCCATAGACGCGATACATCTCCTGATAGGCGCGAGCGCGCACTTCAGGGTCAGGATGGCGGGCATAGACCATTAATTGACCGCGGGTCAGTTCCTTCTTTTCGCCATCCACCTCAAGGGTGAAAACATAGCGATTGGTGATGGCGTCATACAGGTTGCGCAGGGCTTGCACGCCGGTCACGTCTTTGATGTTGACGATCTTCTCTTCCGCTTCGGTTAAGGTGTGCGGTTTGAATTTGCGCATCATCTCCAGCCAGTAGCGGTAATCGCCGGCGACCTCCATCAGACGCGCCGCATTCGCTTCGTCAAGGTCTTTCCACCACAGGCTGAAGAAGAGGGTGCGATTTTGCAAGGTGGCAGCTAGTTGCTCCACCTGCGCCAAAAAGGCTTGGGCAGCTTGATCTTGGGTATCGGAGCTAAACCACAATTCCGCAAAGGCATGCACTTTGGAAAGGAGATAGTTGATCTGCTCCAACTGGCGCACCAGATCGAGGAAAGTATCGCTTGCAATGTCGGCCCTCAGTTTGCCACGTTGCTCTTCAAAGCGTTTGGTATCCTCTTCTAACGTCACAAACGCCTGGCGCATCTCAGGGCTATCGTGGGATGGAAATAAATCCGCCAAACTCCAAGCAGAAAGCTGGTAAGCCATAGGGTTCTTTTCCTTTCTTCGAGCAATCAATTGAACGGCGAGAGAGATGAACTTACCCTCAGCCTATTGGACGCATTTATTTTACCTTGTTTGGTAGGGTTGGGGTAGAGAGGCGAAAAAACATAGTATAATAAAACGAGAATGTGAGAAGGACTTTGAGATGGAAGAAACCATTCGAGAGATCATCCAACGCGAACTCCCTCCTCTGGTGATGAAGGATGCCCAAATCCGTGACTGGGTATGGCATTTGATTCATGATTACGCGCCCAGCAAGGTCGAAACGGAAAGTCGCTTCGACCAAATGATGGCTGAACTGCGAGCTATGCGCGAGGAGAGCGAGCGCAAGTGGGAGGAAAACCAACGCAAGTGGGAAGAAAACCAACGCCTGCTCCAAGCTATGCGCGAGGAGAGCGAGCGCAAATGGGAAGAAAACCAACGCAGGTGGGAAGAAAACCAACGCCTGCTCCAAGCTATGCGCGAGGAGAGCGAGCGCAAATGGGAGGAAAACCAACGCAAGTGGGAAGAAAACCAACGCAGGTGGGAAGAAAACCAACGCCAGCTCCAAGCTATGCGCGAAGAGAGTGAGCGCAAATGGGAAGAAAACCAACGCCAGCTCCAAGCTATGCGCGAAGAGAGTGAGCGCAAATGGGAAGAAAACCAGCGCAGGTGGGAAGAATACGAAAGACGATGGCAAGAAAATCAGGAAATCATCCAAAAACTGATTGAACGAGACGAAAAGATTGAGCGGCGGATCGAGACGACGATAGGCGCAATAGGCGCGCGTTGGGGTGCCTCCAGCGAGGCTACTTTTCGCAATGCCCTCAAGGCGATTTTGGAAGAGTCCTTTGGGGTTAAGGTAGAGCGGGTAGAATATTTCGATGAAAAAGGGGAAGTGTATGGGCATCCTGATCAAATAGAAATGGATGTCATCATTCGCAATGGACAAGTGTTGGTGTGTGAGATCAAGTCTTCGGTGAGTCGCTCTGATGTGTACACGTTCGGGCGCAAGGTACGCTTCTACGAAAAGCAAGTCCAGCGCACTGTGGATCGGATGCTTCTAATCTCTCCCATGATCAATAAAGAGGACAAGGAACTAGCCCAAAAGTTTGGTATGGAAGTGTATAGCGACGCCGAGAAGGTTGCCCCCTAAGGTAGGCAAATCCTCTCAGACTGTAGCGCGCACGTGCATAATTTCGCCTTCTTGTAGGCGATAATCTTTGCCTTCCAAACGAATCCAGCCTTTGCTGCGCGCCTCGTTCCATCCGCCCGCCTCTAGCAGTTCGCGATAACCGATCACTTCGGCACGAATGAAACCGCGCATCAAATCGGTGTGGATAACCCCGGCTGCTTCTTGAGCCGTAGCGCCACGCCGTATCTGCCAGGCGCGCACCTCATCTTCACCGACGGTAAAGAAGGTTTGCATCCCCAACAGGCCATAAGCCATGCGGATCAAGCGCGGCAGGCTCAATTCTGCAATACCATAAATCTCCTGAAAGTCTTGCGCTTCCTCGGGAGACATTTGCACGAATTCCATCTCCAATTTTGCCTGAATAGCAATCACGGCTTCGGCGGGATGATCAACCTGCCAAGCCGGGGCAGGTTGTCCCTCACCTAGGTTCAACACCAGCAACAGCGGTTTTAGGGAAAGGAAAGCAAAACTGCTCAGCAGGCGAAGTTGCTCAGTGCTCAAAGAGAGACGGCGCAAGGGCTGCTCGGTTTCCAAAGATTGGCGCAAACTTTCCAAAAGCTCCCGTTCGCGCTCGATTTCACCCTTGGGGCGACCGCCGCCTTTGCGCAGTTCATCTTTGAGGCGTTCTAAACGCCGCTCGATGATCATCAAGTCGTAGAGCATCCATTCGGCTTCCATCAACTTCCAATCGCGTTGTGGATCAACCGAACCCAAGCTATGCGGCACGCGCTCGTCCTCAAAGCAACGTAATACGTGGACAAAGCCGTCCATCGAGCTAAGTTGGTTGAGTAAGGCACCGGGCAGCCCCTTCCGGGTTGAGCCGCTTTCCAAACCGCCAATGTCGGCAAAGGCAACTTTGGCGGGGGTTACTTTTTGGGGTTTAAACAACTCCGCCAGTCGCTCCAATCGTTCGTCTGGCACATCCACCACAGCCAGTTGAGTTTCAACTTTCCCGCCACCGAGGTGGAGCGGGCGATTTTCAGCGGTGAGAGCATTGAACAAAGTCGTTTTGCCACATTGGGGCAATCCTACTAGTCCCAAACGCATCATTTCGGGCATGTGGGCATCCTTTGGTATCGTAGAGAGATGGCAGGCAACAACTCTACGACCGTTGTAATTCTAGGTCGGCACGGCACAAGATGTCTTGCAATTTTCCCACAATTGCGTCAGGCAAGGGGTCAACCAACGGCGCTGCCAGAATTTCTTCCACTTTCTTGCGCGCTTCGCTATACAGATTGGGTTTGCCCAGGTCAAGCCAGCTTTCATAGGACGAGCGATAGATATAGTTGGGTTTATAGAATTCTGGGCTGCGGGCAGCGGCGTGGGTGCTTTTGGTCTTCAGAAAATGCCCACCCGGACCGACATTGGCGATTTCGGCAAACAAATCCCGCTCTGGGGAGGTATCTACCCCTTGCACGAGACGTTCGCACAGGTGGGCGATCTCATTATCGACCAAAATCTGCTCCAGATAGAGAGTCTGATCGCTTTCAACCTCTCCATAACCAACGATGATATCCGATCCCACTAACACACTCGGTATGGTGGTAATGATCTTCTCGATCACCGCTTCGGCGCCGATCTCTTTGGCATCCGAGACAATTCCGGCTGAGGTGGCCGGAAAGCCATAGTAGCGTCCCATCTGCACCAACGCAGCCGATTGCAAGCCCATCTCGGCAGTGCCGGCGAGGTAAGCCCCGCTGCGGAAATCAATCGTGCCAGTGGCGCTGCTGTAGATCAGCGGGCGACCGGGATGTGCCAACTGAAAGACCACCATTGCCGAGAGTGTCTCGGCGTTGGCGAGGGCGATGTTAGAAAATAGACTGGCAGGACCAGTGGTGCCGTTGACCGGCATGGGCATGATCATCACCGGTAAACCCACCTCACCTAATTCTAAATAGGCATCCAACATTTCGCCATCATGGGTAAGCGGGGCGACAGGGCAATAGATCAGCGAAAACCAATTCTTTTCCTGCAAGGCATCCGAAGAACCAGCTACTGCCTCTAATCCCTCGATCAGGTAGGGCACTTGTTGGACAGTATGCAATTCATGTTGGGCATGTTTCGAGGTAGCTTGGATCATGGTGAAAAACTCGTGCAGCGGGCGGGAATGGGCTGGAGTATCGGAGGCACACACGGGCGGCCAAGCCATCACACCTAGATCGGCTGCCTGAAAGACTCGCAGCGCAGCGGCAATATCTTGGGCGGTGCCGTAACGCCGTTCGCCTGTGTAAAAGTCCATCATAAACGATCCGGTGCCATCGATGGCATAGCGCGAATGCGGAGAGGGCAAGGGGAAGTTGTAGGCTGGGTTACGG
Organism: uncultured Anaerolineales bacterium; assembly: GCA_937928795.1. Taxonomy (GTDB): domain Bacteria; phylum Chloroflexota; class Anaerolineae; order Anaerolineales; family UBA4823; genus NAK19. The sequence goes on along the minus strand of CALFWB010000065.1, from coordinate 1,288 downwards.
GCACCAAGCATAAACGACTTTGGCGCAGTTTGAAGAGCTTGTTCCACTATTTCCGCTGGCAGGTAAGCAATGCCGCTTTCTTCATCGACTTTTGCGCCATTGGCTTTCAAAAGCGGCAAGGCTTTTTCGCCATGAAAGCGCACCCCAACCTCCGCCAAAATGCGCAGGCTTTGCTGGTGCACACGCTGTTGTTCTTCTTCGCTTAAGACTTGAGCTTGAAGGTACATAAACTCTCCTCAGTCATGTTCAGACCCTTGTTTTGCTACGCACGCCCCACCCTCAGTTGGAATTTCGATTGCCAGCTTCGAAGGGGCAAAGCTTTTTTCATTTTAACACAGAGCGCGTGGAGTACACGGTGTTTTTTCAGGGCTTTTCAAAAGTTTATTGAAAATTGCATCTCAAAAAGAACGAAGTGGTTATAATTTTGAGTATGAGACCAAAAGGGGGCGTTGAAGCATTGGAAATGGGCGGCGTATTGCTGATAAACTGCTGCAAGAAGGGAAGGGCATCCGAGAAGTGGCTCGTCTGTTAGGTGCTGCACCCTCGGCGGTGCACGGTTGGAAACGCGCTTTGGAGGAAGGTGGCATGGAAGCCTTGAAAGCCAAAGTGCCTGCGAGGCGCACGGCGCGCTTGAGCAGCGAGCAAAAGGCGGAGCTGGAACAATGGGTTATTAGCGCATCCAATTTTACCGAAGACGACCGTTTTTTATGATTTGTCAAGGAACTTTGAGAAAGCCATAGGGTAGAGCTCGGACTTTTCAAAATGCTTATTTTTGAATTTGGTTTTTGTCATTTCGACCAGCGCAGCGCGGAGAAATCGTGAAGACTTCTCGCTTCGCTCGAAGTGACAGTCAAAGCGCTAGGGCGGGTCGAGTAGGGCGCCAGCCCGTATCGAGACCAGCAACGAATTTGTGTCTCCCCTCGCCCTTTGGGAGAGGGGCTGGGGGTGAGGGCCTCCTCCCCTCGCCCTTTGGGAGAGGGGCTGGGGGTGAGGGATAACTCAACCGCCGTCAAAACTAATGCGAACCCCATCGGCAATCCCTCATCCCCATCTTTCTTGCTAAAAGACGAACAAATGCGCATATTTAGAACTGCTGGATTGCATTGTCCAACCCGCCTAAACGCGGATAAAATAAATACAGACAAATTTTTTTTGAACATCGTACCCGTTGGAATACAGGAGTGAAAGATGACACCAGACTTAACCTCCCACTTCCTCGAATTGATCCGTCTGGCAGCTACCGATCTGCCACCCGATGTCGAAGCAGCCTTGCGTCAAGCCGTAGAGC
>CALFWB010000064.1 GCA_937928795.1 uncultured Anaerolineales bacterium | reverse complement strand
GGTCTCAGCCGGCTGCTGCGGCGCGGTTGTTGGGGTAGCCGCTGGCGCGCAGGCAGAGACCAATAGCGCAAGCAAAACGAGTAGGGATAGGATTTTTACATATCGATTCATGTTTTTCTTCTCCTCTTTCTGGTGTGAATTATTCTTAACAGTTTGCAGCTTTGCAAACTGGAAGTATTATACTCGAAATTGATTGGGGTGACCGCAGAATCGATGGCTTTTGCGGGGCTTTTAGGGTATATCCTTAAGTGGAGCAAGAGCTCTTGCTTGGTTGCATAAGATGCCTCACTTCGTTTGGCATGACAAGGGAGGTGTTTGGTCTGCCCAACGTCCAGTTGATGTGCTACGATGATCCCATCATCAAGCTCGGCTTGGCAGGAAGCGGCTGGGGGTTGGTAGTACGGTTTTTGATCGCTTACATTGCCAAGGGGCAGAGATGACTAGAATAACGAATAAATTGAGTCGTGTCCACGCAAAAGTTGTAGGACAACTCAATGAGTTGTCCTACAAAGCAATGTTGCCAACAACTTTTGAGTGCACACAATTGAGTCACTTCCCTTGTTGAGAATTTAGAAAAGCGGGTATAATCTAATCTGGAGCTTGAGACATGGTATTCGATGTGCAGCAGTATCGTCAGTTTGTTGAACTGATTTATAAGCACCCGGAGTGGCGGGCAGAGCTGCGCCAGCTCGTGTTGACCGAAGAACTCCTTGCGTTGCCCGATCTTGTGCGGGAGCTTGCCGAAGCGCAGAAGCGCAGTGAGGAACGGTTGACGCGTCTTGAAGCCACTGTTGCCGAGCTTGCCGAGGCGCAGAAGCGCACTGAGCTGCGGGTGGAAGAGCTCGCCGAAGCGCAAAAGCGCACTGAACAGCGAGTTGGGAATTTGGAGAGCGCAATGGCAGAGCTTGCTGCTGCCCATAAGCAAATCGCCTCCCACCTTGCGAGGTTAGATAACCGCATTGGGATCAGCGTTGAACGGGAAGCAGCCGATGCCCTCGCCTACACCCTGCGCGAGAAGGGCTATCAAATTCTGGATGGACCGTTCAACGTGCCTGTGGACGGCGAGGTTGACATCTTGTATCAGGTTGTTGATGCCGCAGGGAATCGATTGACCGCTGTTATGGAGTCGAAGTTTCGTCTCAGCTACGGTGCGGTAGAAGACTGGGCAAAACAGATGCGTTCAATTGAGTTTCGCCAAAAGCTTGCTCAGGCCGGCTTTCCCGGCCCGTATTTGGTCTATATCTATGGGATGGGCATTCACCCAAGCGCTCGTGACGCAATCAAGCGCTTTGGCATTGGTCTAATCACCGACCGTGGTGATTGGATCGACCCTGTAGAAATACTTTCCTAAATACCAACGACTCATCAACATGCCCCCTTTTGCGGGGGCTTATGGGGATCATCGTCATGTTAGCGAGTATACCCGCTCAAATACCCAGCCTACCCTCTTTACCGAGTACTGGCAAAAAGCCCTCGATTCACTTGAAAGACATTAGAACATCTTCGTCTGGGTATATTCTCTTTTGGAGGGGCGGGATCTGAACGAACAAACTATGAGAATGACTTGACAGTGTGCTTTCCAAAACCGGCTGGGCAGAACCAACGACTGGGCAAAGGAGACTACGATGACAATCAAAACAGATGATTACAAGAGTTTGGGCGTTCTTCAACTCTTGAAGCGGGGGATTGACTTTCGCTTCAAGAAAACCTGGCTAATAGCCATCTTGTTTCTCCCCTTCGTTCTCTTTGGCGGGTCTGTTTTGGCTTCCATTCTGGCGGGCGTAAGGCCGATGGATCTTTCTGTGGAATCCAATCCGCCTTATGCTTTGATTGCTTTTTTCGTCATCCTGTTCACTGCTGGTCCTCTCCAAGAAGAGTTCGGTCGGCGAGGTTATGCTCTGCCGCAATTGCAATCCCGCTTCAATGCCTTGACGTCCGGTGTAATCCTGGGCTTTTTCTGGTGGCTGTGGCACTTACCAGCCGTCTTCATTCCGGGTAGGTTCATGGCAGACAATCTCGTCGTTTTCTTATCGCTGTTGGTCGTCATTACGTTGGCGTCTATCCTGTTTACCTGGATATACAACAACACGAACAGCAGCATTCTGGCGGCTATGCTGACGCATACCTCGTTGAACTGGTCTATCTGGTTGGCAATGCCAGATATGAAGATGGACCTGCCTACTAGTGGATTCGTGATTGTCTTCCTGGCAATTGCGGTACTGGTGATTGTCAGAGTATGGGGCGCGACCCATTTGAGCCGTGAGGAAAAGTGAGTATGGTTCTACCCAACCCGCCGCTGCAGCCGACGCCGCCTTCGGCGGCGCGGCTGATGGGCAGAACGTTAGCGCCCTAGATTCATGAAAATTCGGAGTTAACCTCCGAATTTTCATGATAGCGCAAATGAAAAACGGCAGCATCGTCAAGGAGCTCACGGGGCTAGGTTTTTCAACAAGCTCAACCTGCCAGCTCAGGGCGCGCTTAGAGGAACGCCATTTGCTGCGCTTTCATCAGGAGAGTAGGGCGGGGGATGAGGGAAAAGGGCTGCGACCCCGCTCAAGGGTGTTCCCTTGGCAAGTAAAACTATCTGATTGGACTGCCAATCCGTATGGTGTGCCCATTGAGCCAGCTTCTACCCAATTCAGGTGGTTTTAGATCTGGAATTGCTGCAAGGAATATGGTGACGATGACAAGTTCGGCAGAGTGTTGTAAAATAGACAAGAGCATTGAGTTTCTCTAGAATGGAATTGTATGGATTAACTCTATCCTGCCAGATTTCCAGTGCTCATTCCCTAGCTAATTTGGCGAAAGTTCAGTACCTAACAACTTTTTGCGGATCAATCCTCAAAAAAGGCACTGAGTGAGAAGGAAGCATGCGAAACTTTATCGGTAGAGGTTAGCGAATGGAAAAATCAAGAATGCCTACCTATGGCGGTCAAGCAGTTATCGAAGGGGTCATGATGCGTGGGCGCAACGCTGTGGCGATTGCCCTGCGTGCCCCGGATCAACAGATTGTCATCCACACTGAGCCCCTCAGCCCAATCTATCGCAGTCAATGGATGAAAATCCCTTTCTTACGCGGCGTCATCTCCCTGTGGGATGCGCTGAATTTGGGAATGCGGGCGCTCACCCTTTCGGCAAATACCCAAACAGGCGAAGACGAGAAGCTCGAAGGCGCCTCTCTTTACCTAACGCTGGGTGTTTCGCTGGCAATTGCCATCAGCTTATTCTTCCTTGCTCCGGCTCTCTTGGGACAGTTGAGTGAGCGGTTTTTGTATCTAAATGCTTGGCAGAGCAACTTGATTGAAGGGTTCATCCGCCTAGCATTGCTGGTGGGTTATATCCTTATGGTTGGTAGAATCCCGGATATTGGGCGGGTTTTCGCCTATCATGGGGCAGAACATAAAACGATCAACGCCTTTGAAGCTGGAGCCGAGTTGACCCCGCAGGAAGTTTCCCGCTTCCCGTTGGAACATCCCCGCTGTGGGACCTCCTTTTTGCTCACGCTGGTCGTCTTATCGGTCTTGGTCTTCTCTTTGCTCGGGCCATTGGATTGGCATGTACGTCTGATTAGCCGCATTGCAATGATTCCCGTGCTGGCTGGCGTGGCTTACGAGTATATCCGTTGGACGGCAAATCACCTCGACCGTTTCTGGGTGCGCTGGCTGATCGCCCCAAATTTGGCATTACAACGACTGACGACACGTCAGCCCACCCTGGACATGCTCGAAGTCGCTATTGCGGCTTTCTGCACCATGCGCGAGAAAGAGCAGGAGCTCGTTTTGTAACCCTGCCGGGTGAGGCATCACTCGCCGATAATTTGCACCACTAGTTCGCGACGGCGGGCGTGCACGTCAAAATCGACATAGATAATTTGTTGCCATGTGCCTAGGGTCAGGCGTTGATTGACGAAGGGGATGGTAAGCGAAGGACCCAACAAAGCTGCCCGCACATGACTATGGCCGTTGCCATCTCCCCAGCGGCTGTTGTGAGCGTAGGGTTGGCGCGGATCGACAATTTGATCAAAAAGACGGCGCAGGTCGCTCAGACAACCGCTTTCGAACTCAATGGTGGTCACAGCGCTGGTGGAGGAGGGACAGAAGACGGTGACAATCCCGTTCGACAAGCCGCTTTGCAAGACGAGATTTTGCACCGAATCGGTTAAGTCGTGAATATCGGCATTGCCACGTGTACTGAGATTCAAGGCCATGCTCTTGACCGCCATAGCAGCCTCCTTTTTGATTTGATTATAGCATTCTCTGGGTACTGTTAACATATTCGGTCCCATGCCAAAAGATGAAGGTTGAAGACTCGTTTGCATTTTCTCATCTGCAGATTGCGCAGATTACGCCGATTTTTTGGAATTTTTTCTGCAAAATCTGCGGCATCTGTGGATTTTTGACCAAACTGAACGGTAACTTTTATTGTAAAATTCAAGTATGCGATCCTTGGTCGTTCAAGCCGGTGGTGAGTCAAGGCGGATGGGTAAGGATAAGGCTTTGTTGCCCTTTTTGGGAAAGCCGTTAATTCAACGCATCCTTGAGCGCTTGATTCCGGTGGTTGATGAAGCCTTGGTGACAACTAACCATCCGGAGAGGTATTCTTTCCTCAGCGTTCCCCTGATTGCGGATGTCTTTCCGGGGCGAGGCGCCCTAGGGGGGCTATACACTGCTTTGCGCAGCGCGCGCTACACCTTTGTTGCCGTGGTTGCCTGTGATATGCCCTTTGCTAACCCCGAGTTACTCGAAATCCTCTTCCAAACCCTCGAAGAAAGCAAGGCCGACGCTATCATTCCTCAGACAGCGAGCGGCAATGAGCCCTTTCACGCCGTTTATCGGCGAGAAAACTGTCTGCCGCTGGTGCGCCAAGCTCTGGAGGATGGTCATTGGCGCGCCGATGCTTGGTTTTGGGAAGCCAACCTGCGCTTTTTTAGCCCGCAGGAAGTCAGCATTTTCGATCCCTTAGGATTAGCATTTCAAAACGTCAATACCCCCGAAGAACTGGTGGCTGCCGAAGAGCTTGCGCGCCAACTGGAGCAGGGCTAATCCTCGCTGCGGATGCCCGGTGCAATATATTGGATTTTGCGATAGGGTTTTACCTGTTCTCCCACTTCGTCTTTAAAGATATTTCCCGAGACGTGCAGTAGGGTATCACCGAAATCAATGTCGATGCCCATGCTGGCAAGGCAAGGATAGTGATGGTGAAGCAAACCGGCTTTTTCTGTCGCTTCATCTACCGATATCCCGACTAAGCCTTGCGCCACGAATCTAGCGCAACCACAGGTCGCATCGCGGCGCACCTCGGCCGCCACAATGAAACGCGATTGCGGGTCAACGGTGAGGGTGAAAGATGGCCGCCCAAAATAGCGCGCAAACTCGGCGATCTCGCGGCTCTGATAGGTGAGGCGTTGGCGGCGAGTGACCCAGTAGTCCTGCTCGGTCAGAGAGCACAGCGGTTTGGGGGTCGCACAAGCAACGCCGATGCGCTCCAACCAGCCCCGTAACTGGCGCGCTAAGCCACGCGGCAGCCAAGCTTCGTTGTCGATTGGGGCGAGCACAGCCTTGGCGCCGCTGCGCCGCGCTAAATCGGGTAACAGCTCAGCAACACCTTTGACTTCGGCAAAAGAGAGGATCAAATCTGCTGCGGGGACTTCGGCGGGAAGAAACTCTAGCGGGTCATCGATGACCAACGGGAAGTGGGTGGGCGCCAGCCAACTGTCTATCTGCCAGTGCTGCGGGGCATGAGCACGAAGGTTCTCAATATGGCGTTGTCCATATTCGCCAGTGTAGATGGCTAAGATGCGCATTTCCATCTATTTTACCCGATTTTGGGTAATGATTAACGGGAATGTCCCACCAAATTTGGGCTTTTCAGAAGTGTGAGCCCTTTGCTCATGCTGTGCGCCAAATCTGATAGATTGCCAAATTCCCCTCATGACCATCGCTGTAAAAGGTCTCGATCACCCTGAAACCGCTTTGTTCGGCAAGTTGAGTTAGCTCCTCCTCCGTGAAATGATGCACATAGCGCAGCCCGCGCCCCCCTTCCCGCCAATCCAGCAGATAGTCGCCTTCTTCAACCTCGCTTGTCATCAATCCCACTTCCTCCCAAGCTTGAATGCGCTGACGATAACGCAGACTGTTGAGGAACTGCCAATTGGATAGATAGAGGCGGCCTTCCTCTTGTACTAGGAGAGATCGCAAGGCTTTTAATACCCCCAAGCGTAACTCAAGCGAGGGTAAGTGGTGCAAAACAGCAAAAACCGTGATCGCCGCAAAAGTTTCACCTTGCAGGCTCTGCTCCCAATGCGGTTGGATAGTGTCAACGGATTGAAAAGGGGCATCTTCAGGATGCCTCTTCTCTTCTTCTGCCCAACGTTGAGCGGCAATTTGGAGCATTTTTAGACTGAAATCCAACCCCAAGTATCTGCCTTGAAAGCCAGCCTGACGCAACACAAAGTATAGCTCACCGTTTCCGCAACCGAAGTCAAGCAACGAAGGCGCCTGCAACAGACGGGGCACTAATTTTCTCACCCCGGGCTGCAAACGAAAGCGAGTTTGTGCGAAAGGCTCTGCAAATTGTTCGTAGAACTGACGATTGAGGGAGAGAAGTTGTTGGACAACAGCCGCCTTCAAAGCACCTTTCACCTTATGGCAATATTCGCAGCCAAGCGGGCGTGAATCAGGTCAAAAAAGAACAAAAAGCTGCCCTGCAAGATGATGCCCAAGCCCATCCCTTGCCAAAGGGGTGAATCTTTGCCGAGGAAGATCATTACTAAACGTCCGCCAATGATATAGAAAGCGTCTAAGACGGTGTTGATCCACAGGGTGCGCACCAATTTGTTTTTTTCTGTGGCAGCTTGAGCGGCGCGCTCGTTCGGTTTCAGGCTAGACCAGCGCCGCTCTAGCCCGCGCTTGCCGAAAAAGGCAATGGCGAGGTTGACCACTGCCCAAGCGATAAATTGGATCGCCATCCCATTCCAGTATTCATGCCGAAAGAGCAAAAAGGCTAAACCGAGCACAATGGACATCCCAGCCCAGATGACCAGACGCTGTAACACAACCCTTTGGAATTTCCAAATTTCCATCGACTCAACCTTTTCTAAACAAAGCGTTCGCGCATAGCCGAGCTAAGGTAATCCATCGCTGAGACCACAATGGCAATGGCGATCATTTGCGTGCTGGCGGCGCGATAATTGAGCAAGTTAATGTTTTGGATGAGCAAAAAGCCGATCCCTCCACCCCCAGCGAAACCGATAATGGTGGACATGCGCACGTTAATGTCCCAACGGTACATGGTGAAAGAAATGTAGGGCGGGATGATCTGCGGCAAAACGGCGTACACGATCATTTGCAGCCGCGTTGCCCCGGTGGCCGTGATCGCCTCAATAGGTCCGGGCAAGATCGACTCCACTTGCTCGGAATAGAGTTTGGCAAGAGAGGCAATGGTATGTAAGCCCAAGGCTAACACGCCTGCAAAGGGTCCGATCCCAACCCAGATCACCGCCACGATTGCCATAATCAAAGCTTCAATGGAGCGCACGGCATTAAGGATAGTGCGGGTGATGGTGTAGATCACCAGACCGATGGGTAAGGGCTGTTTTGACGGGATGAAGAGGGCTAACAAGATGCCTAAGGTTGCGCCAATTACTGCAGGTGAATATAGAAACAGTCTTATATCTTTGGTCTCGTACAGCCAACCAATTCCCCATCCGCATAAAGCGAACAGAGTTGCCCCGGCCAAAGCACTGAGCAAGCTGTTGAGGGCTTTGACTGCTCTTGAAGGTAGGCTGTCGTTCCATTTTGTCCCGATTTGTCCGCCGAGGTTGCCAAGCCATGCCCCCCCGCCAAGAGCAACTGCGGTTGGCAGCAAAACGGTGATCACATCCGAGACTTGACCGATAAAATTGCCTAGGAAGGCGAAGCTGCCTAATCGGCTCGCCAAGGAAAACCCACCTTTGACGCCCGCTTGGCTCAGGGCAAAGCAGGCAATGATCCAAGCTAAAATGGACACGCTCTGGGCTAAGGAGCGCAAAAGTTTCATGCTTAGGCCTTCTTCTTCCCGACTGACTCCAAAAACTGCCCACCGCAAGAGCAAATAGCCGATCAAGGCTGCGCCGAGGACGATTAGGAGAGAAACAGCAATCTGATCGCTCCACTTCGCAAGCAGAGATTGCAGCCAACGCGCCGCCGCCAAACCGATGGCAATGCCTAGCGGCCAGCCCAATGCAGCAAGGGCAATGCTGGTCAAAGAGCTTTTGATATCCTTCATCAGATTGCGCGCAGCGAAAAAGCTGATCGGAATTGAAAAGATTGTCCCGATGGTCGTTGCCAGCAGGGCGAGGAAGATGGTTTCGATAATCTTATCCCAGGTGTCGATCGCAGTTTGGCTAAAGCGTGGCAAGCCAACATTGCGTCGTGTGATGGTTTTGATGTATTGCACTTCTGTGCTGGGGCGGTTTGGCAAGCGAATGACCGTAACAAAGTGACCTTGCGAGTCGGTTTCGATGTTGCCGCGCTGTAAAGCGAGGGTGTCATGAGGGTCGGAAGAGGGAACAAAGAAGATCGGACCCTTTATATTCGGCTGAAAATTAAAACCTTCTACCTGAATACTTTCGTTAGGCTTGCCACACGAGGCAGATAGGGCAAGATGAGGTTGGGAAGTATCTGGCGGAGGAAAGTCGGGCGGCTGTTCGGGGCAAGGCACGTAAATTGGAGCATAAACGGTAAACTCTTCCTGATCGTACTCGAAGATGTCGGGACGGGCAAGCGCACGCAGCACTCGAATGCGGCTGTCTTGGCGGCTCTCTTTGCGGAATTCGGCTAAATCAACCTTAGTCACCTGAAAGCCGTAGGCATAGATGAGCAGGATGGCAATAATCCCTAAGCCTAAGCGGAGTGATTTCCAGAGAGAAGCTTTAGGTTTCTCTTCCATTTATCCAATTCTCTCGGCTTCGCGCCCGTAGATTTCTTTGAACTTCTGGTCATCGATCTCTTGGGGGAGTCCTTCAAAGACCAAATTGCCATTATTAAGCGCAATCACGCGGTCAGCGTAGCGGTGAACGAGGTCCAAGAAGTGCAAACTGCAAAGCACGGTTACGCCGTCTTCTTTGTTTATCTGTTCCAAATAGCGCATGATACTATGGGCAAGCACAGGGTCAAGACTGGCAACCGGTTCATCGGCGAGGATCATCTCGGGGTCTTGCATCAGGGCGCGGGCAATGCCGACGCGTTGTTGTTGCCCACCGCTCAGTTCATCGGCGCGCTGATAAGCTTTATCTGCAATTCCCACTCGCTCAAGTTGTTTGATTGCCTTTTGGATATCCTCTCTCGGAAAGCGACCGACTAGGCTCCAGGCCGGGTTAATGTAACCCAACCTGCCGGCTAAGACGTTGGTGATCACTTTGGAACGATACACCAAATTGAAGTTTTGAAAGACCATGCCGATCTTGCGCCGAATGAGGCGCAGTTCTTGCGGAGAGGCAGCGGTGATGTCCTTGCCGTTCCAGATAACTTGCCCTGCCGTTGGCTCAATCAGGCGGTTAATGCAGCGCAGTAAAGTGGATTTACCCGAGCCACTCAAACCGATAACGGCTAAAAACTGCCCTTTGGGCACTTGGAAGCTCACTTGGTTGAGGGCTAAAACCCCTCCCTCATAAATTTTGGTTAGGTTGCGTACCTCTAGCATGGTCTGAATTTTAACCGAAAAGTCGGACAGAAGGTTGCCTTCTGTCCGACATGCGAGGGGAGTTGGTTATTGTCCGAGGTTTTCAATCTTGAACCCGGAAGCCTGGATCGCCAAGCGAATGGGATCGTATTCCGCGTCAGTGGCGGGGTTAATACTGGTCCAGGAATAAGCTTCCAGCGCCTTAGCAAAGCCTTCGGGGTCGTTTTGGGCAAAGGCAAACAGAGCCTCCATGATCGTTTGCATTAGATCTTCAGGAAACTCAGGCCCGAAGGAAACCGTATCGTTGGGGATTTTAGGGGTGGTGGTGAGAATGCGCACTTTTTGAGCCACATCAGGCAGCTCTTTGCGCAGATTGCGGCGGGCATCGCGGATCTCAAAGTTGCCGCAGATTAAGGCTTTCTCATCCTGAGTTGGAGCGCACGAATCGAGCAAATCGGCAGGGACATCCGGATTTTGTCCCGGCTGCCAATCAATGGACTTTCCATCGACCCGTGGCGGGCTGAAGAAAGCCGTGCCAAAGTCCGCTTCTCCATTGTAGACCGCTTTAATGGCTGCATCATGGCTGCCGGCGGCAACGGTTTCGCCCGGCGTCACACCCGCTTCTTTGAACATATAGAGCGGGTAAAGGTAACCAGAAGTTGAAGCAGCATCGGGGTAAGCCCACTTCTTTCCGTTCAGGTCGGCAACGGTCTGATATGCGCTATCGCGAGCGACAACGATCATGGCGGCGTACCAATCATAGCCAAAGCGCACCGCTTTACCGGCGACTTTCACACCACAAAGTTGCTCGGCAAGCACATAGCCCAAGCCGGGGATAAAGCCCATCGTATCGTCGGGCGAAGCGCACATCTCTTCCAGCGTGGCTGCGTAAGAGGTCGGCACAACCACCTCGAAAGTCAAGCCTGTGGCTTTGTTGAGCGTTTCGGCAAGCAATTGCCCGCTGGCAACGATCTTTTCGGCATCTACTGAGGGGACGAACAAGACCTTGATCGGCCGTTCAGGTGAGCCGACTTGAGGTGCGGGAGTGGCTGTCGGCTGCGGGGTAGGGGTTGGTGCAGGCGGCTGGGTAGGTTGTGCCGGCGCCTCAGTCGGGGGCGGCGTCTCGGGGGTTGGGGTAGCCGCTGGCGCACACGCTGCCGTTAATAGTGAAAGAGATAAAAGTAAAGCCAAAAAGCGTACAAAGGCTGATCGAAACATGTTCTCCTCCAGAAGAATTTGGGGTTACAAGATATTCTGGTGTACAGAGTCGAGCACCAGAATTTTTGATTGAGTCTATTATAAGCTGTTCAGGTTAAGAGCGAGGTTAAGGTCTTTATAGCGTTTTTTAACGATGTTTTGGGTTCAGGTACGCTCGCCACTCAACCCGCAGGTGGCTTCGTGGGGCGAGTAGGGCGTCAGCCCGTACCGAGACCCCCTATTTGTTGTTGGTTTCGGTACGCTCGCTGCGCTCGCCACTCAACCCCGGCTTTTTCCTTAATCCCCAACCCTTCCCCCTTAGGGAGAAGGGAGCAATGCCCCCCTCACCCTTTGGGAGAGGGGCCGGGGGCGCTGCCTCGAGCCTTGTCGAAGGGTGAGGGTGGGCTTCGACAGGCTCCACCCAGCGGGTTTCGGTACCCTTGCCCGTTTGCGAATCAACCTATGGGGATTTTAGCTACCTGTGCCTTTTACCCCCGAATCTTCACTGCTGCAAGTGCCAAGAGGATGGCCATCAGCAGCCCACCTGCCAGGAAGGGCGCTGTTGAACCGAACGCCTGAAAGATGGCGCCACCAATGAGAGGAGCAACCGCATTCGCGCCACTCAAAAAGGCGGCCGAGATGCCCAACAACCCACCCACTTCTTCTTTGCGCGCCCTTTGGGTGATTAAGCTGTTAATGCTGGGCTGCAAGATACCCCCTCCGATAGCAGCCGGCACCATGGCAACCAGCAACCAACCTAAACCTAACCAGCCCTTGTGGGTGTCGTCCGGAAGTGCAATGGTTAGATTTTGAGTCGTGGGGTTCTCATGGGTGCGGAAGGTGCCCGAAGCTTGCAACTCTCGTTCAAGGCGTGCTTTCGAGTAAGAGGGCATGGGCTGACGCGGGGTAAACGCCGTCAGCGCTAGGCCGATTGCCAGCGTTGCCAAGCCAGCCAAGATCAGTTTGCGTTCGCCATATTTGCGGCTCCACCGCCCGATCAGTCCGCCTTGCACGGCTACCACAATCAGACCAACAAAGACAAAAATGATCGAGTTACCCGAAGCATTCAACCCTAAGCGGTTGAGGGTAAACAAGGCGAGCAACTGTTCAAAGCCGCCAAAAGCGATTTGTTGAGCAAAAATCAGGATCAATAAAAAGCCGACGGCTGGATGGCGCAGCGCATCCAGCATCGCCTGAATGGTAAAGGGGGGCTTTTTGGCATTTGCGCCGCGCAACTCCTTGGGCAGAGTCTCCTCAAACCAAAACCATGTCAGCAAAATCGAAAGCAGCGAAAAGGCTGCAGCCACAAAGGCTGGAACGTGATAGTTGTTCTGACTGGCTGCCAAAGAGAGGAAAGCGATGATCGGACCCAGAATAAAGCCGATTCCGAAGGCTGCTCCAATCAAGCCAAGCCCTTGCGTGCGCGTCTTCTCAGTGGTGCTATCGCTGATGGCTGCCTGAGCGGTGGAAATATTGGCACCCGAAATTCCATCCAGAATGCGCGCAACAAAGAGCAGCCAAAGACTGTTGGCAAAACCTAAGATCAGAAAACCGATGAAGGTGCCTAGCTGACTGACCATTAAGACCGGTTTGCGCCCGAAACGGTCGGAGAGGCGCCCTAATAAAGGTGCCCCGAGAAATTGCATCACCGGGTATGAGGCGCCCAGCAAGCCGATGACCAGCGGGGTTGCCCCAAACGCCGTAGCATAAAGGGGCATCAAGGGAATGATAATGGTCAAACCGAGTAAGTCGATCAGAACAATAACAAAGATGGGCAAAATCTTCTTGAAGTCTAATTTTTCGCTTGTGGTTTCTGATGCCAGAGATGCAGTAGTGGTGGTCATAAATGGCTTACCTCCAATGCTAAGAGTCTAATTTGAGGATGAATCCTGATGAGAAAATTCGTTGTCCTTCTGGGCTTGGGGCAGATTGCCAGCTTCCTGCAAGTCTGCGATTACCTCCCGCAACCATTGAATCTCGTTGTGTAGATGTTGGATTTGATGTTTGATTAGTAATGAAGCGCTACCGCGATGAGGGGGGATCGTTTCTAAATGAGCCAGATGAACTTGCATTTTCTGCAGGCGCTTGCGCAGAAGTCGAACGCCTTGCTCGATGGGGATTTGATCCAAAAAAGCGATTCCGATATCGCCGGGAAATACCGTTGGGGTAAATTGGGATAGGTTCTCCTGCAATAATTGCTGAAAAAGGCGCTCTCCTGCCTGAGTTAAGCGGTACACCTTGCGCGGCGGACGATTCCCAATACGCTGTTCAACAACTTGCACCAAACCTTCTTGCTCCATTTTGCTCAACAAGAAGTAGGCAGAGGGTTTTTTTAAGGTTGTGCAAGAGGCTAAATTTTGCTCAATGAAGTCATAGAGCTGATAGCCATGCATTTCACTCTGCTTAAGAACGCCGAGCAAGAGAAGTTTATCCTTCATATTCGTGTTTCGAATATTCAATCTTGACTATTCAGAATAGTAATATGGATTGGCTTCTTTGTCAAGGGGAGATTTTAAGGGGACTCAGAGCTGATTGCCTATTGACAGGAGAGATTTTTTTCGCTATACTATTTTTATCTAACGAACGTTCGATAGAAATGATGCAACCTCAAACCTCTCCTACTCCCAATGCTCCTCATTCCACGGCTGAACAAATCCTAGACGCTGCAACCACGTTCTTTGCCCGTTATGGGTATCACGGCACGAGTATCCGCGACCTTGCCAAAGCAGTCGGTATCAGCGTTGCCACCCTCTATTACCACATCCAGAGCAAAGAGGAGCTGTATCGGCGCGTTTTTCAACGCCAATTTCAGGAAGAGGAAGAGCTGATTCGTTCTTATCTGAGTCAAGCCGATGAGCGTTTGATTCAGAACCCTTTTGCTTTTCGAGAGTTGATCTTCCGCCTTATGGATGCCCTCATTGATCGCAGTCTCCAGAACCCAGATATTGTGCGCTTATGGACGCGGCGATGGTTAGAAAAACCCGAACAAACCGAAGATATTGAAATCGCTTACTCTGCTCCGCTCTACAAGCTGGTTGAAACAATCCTTGAGAAAGCTCAGGCGGCCGGCGTTATCAAACCGCGTTTTTCTAACTTGGCGATGATCGTGCACAGCTTCCCTTGGTTACACTACGGCTATGTTGGTTTCGGGCAACTAACCTATCAAGCCCGCTTTGAAAAGCCCTCCGATGCGCAACAAGTGGCTCAATTCCGTCAATTTGTCCGCCAAATTTACTCTGACCTGTTGAATTTTCAAGTCGAGAACGCCAACTCATAACCGTGGCCACAATTCTTCTGGCGGTTGCAATCGAAAAGAAAGATAGGGGTGGTGGAAAGGAATAGTGATGATGGACAAAAAGAGGTGAGCGTTTTCAAGATGACAGAACCCAATCAATAAATTTTTCCCAACCACAGGTTAGCGCGCCCCACCCAATCTCGGAGTGGCTTAGCGAAGAAGTGCAGCATACTTTCTCAGGAGGTCCACCATGCACATACCCGAAAAAGGGTTACCCCCGGAACAAATCTTCGAGTTTCTCAATCTTGTCAAGACTTATGACATGAACTGGAAAGACGGGCGGATGTATGCCTATGTTTACGATCCCGGCCAAGCCGCGATGGAGATCGGTCGGCAAGCGTTTATGGCCTATCTTGTCGAAAACGGTTTAGACCCCACAGCCTTTCCCAGCGTGTTGAAGTTGGAGAATGATGTGGTACGTATGGTGATCAACCTGCTGCGCGGCGATGAAAATGTGGTGGGCAACTTAACCACCGGCGGCACCGAGAGCATCCTGCTGGCAGTGAAGACGGCGCGGGATTGGGCGCGAGTTCATAAACCTCGCATCCACGAGCCGGAGATGGTGATCTGCCAGACGGCCCATCATGCCTTCCACAAAGCCGCTCAATACTTCGGCTTAAAGGTGGTGATGACACCCTTCGATCCCAACACCTTTCGGCTGGATGTCGAAGCAATGCGCAAAGCCATCACGCCTAACACCATCCTGCTGGTCGCCTCTGCGCCGGCTTACTCACAAGGGGTAGTTGATCCTATCCCAGAGGTAGCTTCCCTAGCTCAGGAGCATGATCTACTTTGTCATGTGGATGCTTGCGTCGGCGGCATCCATCTCTCTTTTATGCGTCAACTTGGATATGAAGTTCCGCCTTTTGACTGGACAGTGTCGGGTGTGACCTCAATCTCAACCGATTTGCATAAATTTGGCTATTGCCCCAAACAAGCCTCAGTGATCATGTATCGCAACCCAGAATTACGTCGCTATCAGATTTTTACATCCACGCGCACCACTTGCTATACTCTGATCAACCCTACCATCCTAAGCACAAAGAGCGGCGGGCCAGCGGCCGGAGCTTGGGCTGTGCTGAACTTTCTTGGTCAAGAAGGTTACCGCCACATCGTTGCCGCCGTCCAAGAAGCCACTGCTAAAATGATCGCCGGCGTTGAAGCCATCGATGGCTTAAGCGTGATGGGCAAACCGGATATGTGTTTGTTCGCTTTTACTTCCGAACGGCTGAACCTATTCCAAGTTGTTGATGCCATGGCACAGCGCGGTTGGACAGTACAGCCACAATTTGCCAAACCCAACGCCCCGCGCAACATTCAC
Organism: uncultured Anaerolineales bacterium; assembly: GCA_937928795.1. GTDB lineage: Bacteria > Chloroflexota > Anaerolineae > Anaerolineales > UBA4823 > NAK19. Next base: position 15,178 of record CALFWB010000064.1, on the reverse strand, counting down.
ATCTCGGTCAATTACGGCAATGTGAAGCGGGTTGATGAATTTTTAGAGGCTTTACGCCAAAGTGTAGAGGAGGTGAATGCCAAACCACCCATCCAGAGCGAACCCTTAGTCGCTGAATTGACAAAGCTGATCCACAATCAAGACCCCCATCTCTTTGAGAAAGCTGCTGCCATGGTTGGGATGCAGGACGGCAACTTGCCTAAAGAAATGACCCTCATTAATACCCTGTTAGAAGCCATGCCCGATGAGGTGCAAGCGCAATTTTTGGTTGAGTTTTTCAATCAACTCTACCGCTAAGAGGATAAGATGCGATGAACCGTAAGCTGAGATTTTTTACCTTTTCCTTTGGCAATTTTGCCAACACCGTTGCCTATCAGGTCTTAGGCAACCGGGTTCAATTCTTTTATATTGACGTTCTCGGTCTAAATGCTGCCATCGCCGGCACAGTTTGGACCGTATATGGCATCTGGAACATGATCAACGACCCTTTAATGGGACAAGTCTCCGACCGTACGCGCACCCCCATGGGACGCCGTGTGCCCTACATCTTATTCGGCGCCATCCCTTTGGGATTGTCCTTTTTCTTTCTCTGGACACCGCCCAAACATAACCCCTGGCTAATGGCAGCCTATTTCTTTATGTTGCTCTTTATCTTTGACACGCTCTATACCATCACACTCATTGCCTACAATTCCCTTTTCCCGCATGTTGCCCCAACGGTTAAGGATCGAGTAGATTTGTCCACTTGGCGCGAAGCCTTAGCCGTGATCGGTTTACTTCTTTCTTATATCGCTGCGCCGATTCTCTCCGAGACGGTTGGCTTTGTCTGGATGGGCGCCATTATTGGAGCATTGATCGCCGTTGGCTATCTGGTCACCGTGATTTACGTGCGCGAAAAACCCGTGCCCGAAGATGAAGTGATCCCCGGAATCGTTGAGTCATTGAAAATTGTCTTGAGCAGTCAAGCCTTTCGCCTTTTTGTCGGCTTTAACCTGATGAAGGAATATGTTTTCTTGATCTTAGGAGCAACCTTGCCCTTCTGGCGCAAATATGCCTTAGGCATTCAAGGAAAAAGTCAGGTCTTTGGTGTGACTCTCGGTGCTGGAGATCAAGAAGCGGTTCTACTGGGCACTGCGTTTATCCTCTGTATCCCCATCTTGCTGATTTGGCAGAAAATTGTGCCACGCTTGGGCTATCGTAAGTCTTGGTTGCTGGCAAATGCCATGTTTGTGCCCGGCCTATTAGTGATGACCTTTGCTACAAACTTCTACACCGGTTTATTAGGTACTACGCTCGTAGCCCCCGGTCTAGCCGGCTATATGATCCTACCCTTACCGATGCTAGCAGAGATCATCGATGACGATGCCCGCAGACATGGCTTGAGACGAGAGGGGATTTTCTTTGGTATGAACGGCGGGATTGTCAAAGCGGCCTTTTCGTTGCAAGGGGTTTTCTTTGCAACTGTCTTTTCCTTGACCGGCTATGTCGCCGGGGCAGCCGAACAATCTGCCACTGCCATCTGGGGCATCCGCTTCCTGATTGGCATCACCCCCCTCCTTTCCATCCTGCTGAGCAGTTGGTGGTTGTGGAAGTATCCTTTGGGTCGCGAAGCTGCCCGAGAGCTTGGACCATCCGTAGCCTAAGGAGAAAATTCATGAAAGAGGATTTTTCCGCTTCCGCCTTAGCATATTTTGAGAGGCATCAAGAGGAAACTCTTGAGAAATTATCTCAATTGATCCGCTTTCCCACCATTTCGGCGGAATATCCTGAGCGGCAAGCAGCTTTTTCCGAATGTGCAATCTGGTTGCAAGGTGAAATGAGTCAAATGGGCTTAGAGAACGCCCAAGTGATCCCGCTCGATCATGCTCCGCCGCTGGTTTACGCAGAATGGCTAGAGGCAGGGAACTCTGCCCCCACCTTGCTGATTTATGGTCATTACGATGTTGTGCCGGTCGATCCCCTTGACCAATGGTCTCAGCCACCTTTTGAACCCGTGGTAAGTGGAGGGCGGTTATATGGGCGGGGTGCCAGCGATGACAAAGGACAATTCTGGGCAATTTTGTGCGCCATCGAAGCCTGTCTAAAGAGCAATGGCAATCTGCCCCTCAACCTCAAAATCCTCATCGAGGGGGAGGAGGAGGTGCTCAGCCGCCATTTGGCTGCTTTCTTGGAGGAGAATCGAGAACGCCTACGCTGTGACGGTATCCTGATCGCCGATATGGAAGCCTTGCACCCTCAAGCGCCCTTGATTATGTATGGCACGCGCGGAATTTGTATGCTTGAAGTGCACCTTCAGGGTCCTAACCATCAATTACACTCGGGCACCTTCGGTGGAGGAGTCGAAAACCCTTTGAACGTTCTGGTGCGCCTCTTGGCTTCAATCCAAGATGGAGAGACGCGACGCATTTTAGTGCCAGGTTTTTACGACGCTGTGCAGCCGTTGAGTGAACGTGAATGGGCTTTGCTTGAGGAGGTGCCCATTACCGAAGAGATGGGCGTAGCCATCAGCGGCGCACCTGCTTTGGCAGGAGAAGAAGGCTATCCACTCAAGGCGCGCATCAGCGCCCGCCCGACTTTTGAAGTGCATGGCATCTGCGGTGGCTATTGTGGCGAAGGTGTCAAGACCGTTATCCCTGCCGATGTCACAGCCAAACTGAGCTTTCGTCTTGTGTCCAACCAAAACCCTACCATCATAGGGCAGTTGGTTAAGCAATATCTGGTCAAACAAACACCGCCTACGGTGATCCTCGAAGTCTCTATTTTGGACGAGGCTCAGCCGGCGATCATCGACTGCGATGCGCCGCTGATCGCCGCTGGCAAACGCGCCATTCAGCGCGGCTTTGGTGCGCTGCCCAAGTTTGTCCGTGGGGGTGGCTCGATCCCAATCCTGCGGCCTTTACAGGAAATCCTCCACCCTCACGTCTTGCTAACTGGCTTTGGGCTGCCTGAAGACCGCACCCATAGCACGGATGAAAGTATTGCTCTTTCTCAGTTCTATAACGGCGTGCGCAGTGTGATGTATCTATTCGAGGAAGTGGGGAAACTTCCCTAAAAAACCGATCAAGACCCTGAACAAGTTGAGCGTCGGCAAGTTCCCGACGCTTGTTTTTTGCTCTGTTTCCTCTCGGTGTCTGTGTGCCTACTTTGGAAAGCCCGCTTTGCTTCCTTGCACACTTGTAAGATAAAAGGGCGTCTTCTGGTTGTATAATTACAAAGAAAACTGCTCCTCGTTTCCTGAGGGATGGACGCCCAGAGGGAAAGCGAAAATCTGACTGCGGTCGACATTGACCCTATTTCTAGGTTGCGAGGGAGTCCTCTTTTGTTTATGGGTAGTGTTTTCGGGTTTGATTTGAGAAGATGGACACCGACTTTACTCGCGAGGCTATTCTTCAAAAACCGGTTGCAGAGGGAACCTTGCGCTGCCATGTGTGTGAACGGCGCTGTGTGATCCCGCCGGGGCAGTTAGGATGGTGTCGGACGCGTCTCAACCATGCAGGGAAATTGATGACACTGGTCTATGGGGCAATCTCCACCATGACTGCCAACGCCATTGAGAAGAAACCGCTGTATCATTTTTATCCAGGCACCAAAACGATGACCGCTGGCGGTTGGTGTTGTAATTTTCCCTGCCTGTGGTGCCGTAATTGGGATTTAGCTCATGCCGACGCGCCCCTAAGCGGTGAATTTATCTCCCCAACTCAATTTGTCAGTATCGCTGAAGAAGCAGGGTGTCAGGGCATTGCCATGTCCTTCAATGAGCCGACCCTTGCTCTCGAATGGGTGTTGAATGCTTTTCAAGCGGCGCAAGAGCGAGGATTGTATAATGTGTTTGTCACGAACGGCTACATGACCCCCGAAGCGTTGATGTTTCTGATTCAGGCTGGGATGCACGCCATGAACGTCGATATCAATACCGATGTGAACCTTGCCCGCCGCTATCTGGATGGTGTGGATATGGAACGCATTTGGATGAATTGTAAAATTGCCCTGCAATATGGCGTGCATGTCGAGATTTCGACCTTGGTCATCCCATCCTTGAATGATGACGAAGGCGTTCTGCAAGGAATTGCGCGGCGCATTGCGGTGGAGCTGGGGGTGGATATTCCCTGGCATCTGTCTGGCTATGTGCCCTCCTACAAATATAATGCCCCAACCACACCGCTTTATACCCTAGAAAGGACTTGGGAGATCGGCAAAGGTGCTGGGCTGCGCTATGTTTACATTAACCAGCAAGGCAATCGCCATGAGAATACCGAGTGCCCCAATTGTGGTATGCTTCTCATCCGGCGTTTGGGCCCGATTTTGCTCTCGAATGCAATTCGCAATGGGACTTGTCCACGTTGCAGCACGCCAATTCGGGGGGTTTGGGGATAAGGAGGATCCGATGAAGATGAGCAAAGCAACTCTCTGGATCGGACTGGGGATCGCAGTGCTTGTAGCCCTCTTCGGATTGCTTTGGCTGCGTTCCACTCGCTTGGCTTTGCTCTTGCCGACCGCCACGCAGAGAACGGAAACCAAAGAAACAGAACAACCGCCTGACGAGGCTCAGTTCTCCGAACGGCGCAGGCGTATGGTGGAGCAGACCATTGTGGCGCGCGGCATCCAACATCCGGATGTGATCGCTGCCATGTATGCAGTACCGCGTCATCGCTTTGTCCCGCAAGAGTATTTAGATTTCGCCTACAATGACCATCCCTTGCCTATCGGCTTTGGGCAAACCATTTCGCAGCCTTACATTGTGGCTTGGATGACCGAGCTCGCGGCGCTAAAGCCCGGCGAGCGGGTGCTGGAAATTGGCAGCGGCTCTGGCTATCAGGCTGCCGTTTTAGCCCAATTGGGCTATTTAGAGGTTTATAGCATTGAAATCATTCCCCAACTGGCTGAAATGGCAGCCGCTCGATTAAGAGAATTGGGGTATGAGGTTAAGGTGCGTCAAGGCGATGGCTATTATGGATGGCCTGAAGCGGCGCCCTTCGATGCCATCATCGTCACGGCTGCGCCCGATCACTTGCCGCCCCCGTTGGTGCAACAGTTAAGAGAGGGAGGGCGGATCATCATCCCGATCGGTCCGCCCGGTAGTTATCAAACCCTGTGGAAATTCGTCAAACAAAATGACGAGCTAACTGCTTACGAACTGGGCGGAGTGGCTTTTGTCCCCTTTACTGGCGAAGGAATCCAGAGCGGCGGCCCTTCACCCACACCATGAGCCAAGCGATCCCGTAAAAAAACGCCCCGATCTGGAGGACGCCGCTGAAGCCGACGTTCAACGCCAAAAGCATGGCGCCCACGGAGGCAATCACAGAGGCTGCGCCGTTCAGCGACCAGATCAGCGGCAGCCACCAGCGTTGACCTTGCCCGGATAACCAAAAGCGCAATCCCTCCGGAAAAGCCATCCCCATGCCAAAGCCGAAGGGGAATATCACCAAAGCCATCAACCCAAGCCGGGCACTCAAAGGCAGGGCAAGGGTTGTTTCAAATATTGCTCTCAACCAATATGTGGAAGTGCTCATCCAAAGGAATACGAGGAAAAGAGAGAGCGGTAAAGGAATCCGATGAGCATTCAAGCTTCCGATGCCCGAAGAGATCAAAAGGGCAAAGAGGACCCCAGCCACAGCATAGGCCGGCTGTGCCAAATACAATTGAAAGCGTTGGATGAGGGCAATTTCCACCAATAAGTAAGCAAATCCGATAGCTGTGAAATAGACAATCGCCGCTTTCTCTATTCTCTCCCCTCGCCCCATGGAAGAGGAGCTAGGGCGTTGCCCTGAGCTAGTCGAAGGGGTGAGGGTCCTTGCCACCAACCACGCAGTCAACCCCACCAATCCTGCCCCCAACCCAACCACAAACCCCAACAATCCTACCACCACGAACATCCCTGCGCCGCCAAAGGGTTGCCAACTCTGCCCGAACTCAGCCAAGGTCTGGCGGGTTTGCGACCACTTGAAATAATGGCTAAAAAACGGATGATCATCGGTGGCTGGGCGCACCTCATAGGGATAGGAGCGATAAAAGTCAGAGCGGGTTTTGCGCTCTAAAACTGCCTGATAAGTTGGCGTGTAGAGGGACTCTGTCAGCACATTGAAACGGTTGGTTTCATCGGGGCGCAGATCGGGAGCGTAGATCAGATCAAAGGCGCGGCTTTGGGCGAATTGGCGGATGGTGGCAAGCTCTGCCTCGCTGAAGGGTTGGCGTTTGACCAAAAACGTCGCCATCGCATACCCACGCAAGACCACTACCCTTGAGTGCGGGTCTAAATTGTGGCTTTCGAGGGCTTCCACCACGGTTGCAAAAGCGCGCAGGCTTTCGCTGGGCGGTTTTTGCAACCACCGATTAAAGACAAGCACCCCCTCCGGTTGCAAGAGGGTGATCAGAGCGCGAAAGCTCTCAAGGGTGTAACGATAATCTTCGGCAAGACTATACGCTCCAGAGCGCACCGGGTGAAAAGAACTGGTCAAAGAGAGCACAATGACGTCAAAATGTTCACGGGTACGGCGGATAAAACTGCGTTGATCCTCAAGGACTACGGTTACTCTGGGGTGGGTGTAAACTTCTTGAGCAACTGCCACAATGAGTGGATTGATCTCCACAGCGGTCACTATGTCGGCTTCATGCTGCAAAGCGACCAGGAGATCCATCCCGCCGCGCGGCTCTAGCACCAGCACGCGTGAGTGAGGTCGCAACCGAAAGGCAACCGCTTGAGGTAGGTAAGTCGTAAATTCCAGATCGGCTGTCGGGTCGATCAAGGGAGAAAGGTCGTCCCCGTCAATGAAGATACCATCTTGGGGCGGCAAGGGCTTGGCATAATTAAAGCTCATTCCCGCTACCGATCGGATACTGCGGCTGCGCACCAGGTCTAGGCGCGAAAAAGCGTTCCACCGTTGCGATATTAGCGTAGCATCGGGGTATTGCAAGGCGTACGAAAGGCTCTTATAAGGCGAAAGCCGCAAATTCAAGGCGGGCAGCAGGGGTTTTCCATGACGACGGGCAATCAACTCCAGCCCACACAAGCCGATCCAAAGCAGGATTATCGCAAGGCGCAACCAAGCTTTTGCTCTCCCCTCGCCCTGTGGGAGCGGGGTTAGGGGTGAAAACGACGCCCCTCTCCCGCTAGGAGCGGGGTCAGGGGTGAAGGCTGACTCCCCTCTCCCGCTGGGAGAGGGGCTGGGGGTGAGGGTAATATTTTGCATCGGCAAAGCACACAGCCCCAATGCCCCACTACAAGCCACAATTACCCCTTCGCCACCCACAAGGCTGGGCAAGGCTAAGCCTCCCAAGCAACCCAGGCCTGCTCCGATAAAGTTCCAGGCGTAGATTTTCCCAACCTGCCGAGCAAAAGCACTCAATAGCCCACCCAAAGCTAAACCGCTGAAGAAAAAAGGCAAACTGAGGGCAATATAATTTAGGGCAAACAAACCGACTTGGCGCACATCCCAAGTGATGCTAAAAGAATCGAAAGGTAAGCCGTTCAAGATCAAATAGGCTGCCAAAATCGCAATCATCCCCCCTAGAGCGCACTTCTCGAACAGGGCAATTGCTCCCTGAGGTGAAATCGCCTGCCGAAAAGCTAAAACCACCCCGCTCACAGCATAGCCCAGCATGGCGATGCTGATAATTAAGAAGACAAAGTGATAAAATTGCGCAACTGAGAACAAGCGCGTCAGGATGACCTGAAAGAGCAAGGCAACAGCCGAAAAAAGAGCCACCCGCCAGAAAAGTCCGCTAGGGGTCTCAACCGCCCTCACCATCGCGCTCGGTGTTCCTCGGCAAAGCCGATCAGGTCTTGAATCTGCACCTTTTCCCCATCGTCTGCCACAGCAAAACCCGTATAGTGCCCGAACATCTGATGCACCTCGCTATAAATGATCCCTAAGTTGGTGATGGCTGTGCGGTCAAGGAAAGGAGTGAAGGTCAGATCAAGACGCCCTTGATTATCCACAAAACGCCATGGCTTCAGATAATTGCCGCTTTGATAGTCGAATGTCACTTGTTCTAACTTGTGAATGCGGCTAGCAAGGATCAGGGCATTTTCGGTGGCAGCCGAGAGATCGCCAAAGCCGCGACCCAAATTCAACCCCACAGTGCGTCCATCGGGCAGATAACCGCTGGCGCTCGCCCAATTCCAGAAAGAGCGGTATTCCCACACGCCGCGCCCCCAATCCAACGAACCAATGCAATTGGACGGGTCAAGTTCAAACGTTCGATCGCCATAGCGCAAAGTGCCGCTGGCCGGCAAGCAGTTGATTTTGCGGTTATAGTAAAAACGTCGCTTGCCAATCGGGATGACGATATTCATCGACTCGGCGCCTTGCGGCACTTCGAGGGTTATATCCGCCTCAATCCCCTTGCCGCCATCGAAAGCCGGCCAAGCCACCTGAATGCGCCGCTGGGTTTCCTCAACCCAAAAATCCAATCTGACCGTTTTGCCGTGATAACGGCTCTGCCCGCTATGGCTGTTGCGTGGCAGGACCACCCCTCGAGCGAGGGGCACCACCAATCCTTCTTCGTGCATAGCTCGGCTGTTAAAGTCGATGGTGTAAACGAAAATGTTGCCGGCATAGCCGAGATCGGCGATGGTGGCGGAGAAAAAACGCTCAGGAGTGAAAATCGCATAGTAATCCCAGCGTTTGATGCGGAATCGTTGCAGGAAGCGAAAACGATAGAAGCGAGCGGCTTCGAGGTTGCAATCCAACAATGGCTGGCGTGACCAACCCACCTGCGATAAGTTGCCGCTCAGGGTCAATAACGGACCGGAATGAGTGATTTCGCGTTGCATATGACCTCCTCAATTGCATTATAACCGCGCCTTGCTGCAGGATCAGAGGGTGATCAAACGAAAATCAAGCCATAGTGATTTCTGATAGTCTTGGGGTCGTCATGTGATCGTTCAATCGTCAAGTTTATGGGGGTCAGCGTGGTGCACTGTCATACGTAAGGTCGGATTGGCAAGCCACACACCGGGTTTCTTGACAGAATTTGCTTTGGCAATATCGAAGCCATCTTATGGATTGCGAAAGTCTTTCTCTTGCCAAGCTGAAGTTCGATTTCAGCACTTCTGTTTACCCTGTTTGGGCTTTTTTCTTGTGAGCAGCTCTCGTAGAAATACACTGCAGTCGGCTCTTGAGCCCACACAGCCAATCCTCACTCAGCAATTCTAAATTTACACATTTGTTCGTCTTTTAGTAAGAAAACGCGGCTTTCCGTAACATCGGCTTCAACTTGTTTATGGTTTGCAAAAGTGAGATTGATGCTACCTTTGCATGATTTTTCCAGATCGGGTGTCTGAAGCCAACATTTTCAGGTCTCAATTTAGAATTACTGGCATGACATAAGCCTTTCTCATTGCCCGCGAAGCCGCAATCTTACCAAATTCGCTTACGAGCTGTATCAGTGGATGGGGAGTTTTTCCACATGACAGTTCGCTTTTCCTACTAAATCCTGCAAACGCTGCAGCAGTTCAGGACAGACGTGGGTTGTCTCGTTTGGAAATTCAATTAAGTAGCCGCGACCATTGTCAAATATCTGGAAACAAAAGCGGTCGCTTCCGGGATAAGAAACCAATGTGCCGTAAATGCGCCGAAAGCGGATTAGATCACGGCTCTTATCCTCTCCTTGTCGGAACACAACCTTCAGCATTTTGATTTCTTGCGGCTCTTTTTCGATTTGCGGAGGCACAATATAGTTGAGCTGCGGTTCTCGAACTTCGGCGCTTTTCTCGCTCGATGGCGGCATCCCCGCTTCTCCCTCTGCAATCGGCGCAGAAGGCTCCTCTCTAAATTCCACCATTTCGGCTGACTCTAGCGAGTGCACCTGAGCCCTAGGGGTTGTTTCTTCTAAGACCGGATCGCCATCTTGCGGCAGGGGAATCTCTTCATCCGGCAACCGCCAATCTAAATCCTTGTCCTCAATAGGCGGTGCAAGAGAGGGTTTGCTCGATGCGGCGGACGAGGAATTCTGCATTCGTTTTGCGCCAGATGGTATCTTCAAACGACCTGCTGCGGTTGGCTGGCTTTCCAAGGGCGTTACAATCCGCAGGTCTGTAAAGACTTGATCAACGAGCACCTTTGCTTCCCCCACATCCCCAGATGGCTTGCCTTCCACGAGGACAATTCGCTCCAATTCGATCAATGGTTTTACTCTCTGCCAGGTGTTGGGGAAAATTACCAACTCAATCGCGCCCTGGATGTCTTCGAGGGTGACAAAAGCCATAGGCTTGCCGCCTTTGGTCTGATGATGGCGGATTTGCGTGATCATCCCTGCCACGCGAACCTTTTCTTGAGGAGACGCCTCGCCCAATTGAGCCGAATAATGGGTCACGGCTTGAGCGAGGATATCCATCACCGGGTTGAGCGGATGATCGGAAACATATAAACCGATCAGTTCCTTCTCCCAATCCAACATTTCCTTCTTAGAGACTTCTCGATAAGCCTTGGGTAAGGGAATGACATCACTGACGCCGGTGTGCGCTCCGAAGAGGGTCATCTGCCCGTTCTCAACGGCGCGAAAATGAGCTGCGCTGATAGCCATGATATTTTCAACGGCTTCCAGCAAGACAGCGCGCGGGGCGAAGCGGTCCAAGGCACCGACGCGGATCAGGCTTTCTAACGCTCGTCGTCCAACCTGACGCAGATCAACCCGCCGCGCAAAGTCGTTCAAGTCAACAAAGGGCTTGTCGCTGCGCCCCTTTAAGATGGCGTCCACCGGCCCATGGCCAACGTTCTTCACTGCCCCTAAGCCAAAGCGGATTTTTGAACGCCCACTGACGGGATCGTCTTCGATGGTGAAATCCCAGCCACTGATGTTCACATCTGGCGGTTCAACCGCAATGCCCATCCGCCGAGCATCGGCGACATAGAGGGCAACTTTTTCGGTTTCATTGGCTGAGACCGACAACAGGGCGGTCATATATTCAACCGGATAGTGCGCTTTGAGGTAGGCGGTTTGGACGGCAATGACCCCATAGTCGGCGGCATGGGCTTTGTTGAAACCGTAGCGAGCAAATTCTTCCCAATCATCAAAAATAGCACTGGCGGTTTCTGCCGGGATACCGTTGCGCACTGCGCCGGCGATAAATTTTTCGCGATGTTTCAACAACTTATCTTTGAGCTTCTTGGAAATCGCCTTGCGCAAGTCATCCGCCTCGGCAGCCGTGTAACCGGCAAGCTGCATCACGGCAAACATCAACTGTTCCTGATAAACCGGATAGCCATAGGTCTCACGGAAGATCGGTTCGAGGGCTGGGTGCCGATAGTCCACCTTCTCTTCGCCGTGCATGCGCCGAATATAGCTGGGGATGAAGTCCATCGGCCCGGGGCGGAAGAGAGCCACCATGGCGATCACGTGCGAGAGGTTCTTGGGCTTCATCTGCATCAAGTAACGGCGCATGCCCGAACCTTCGACTTGGAAGACGCCGGCCGTTTCACCGCGCCCCAAGAGTTCATACGTAGCTGGGTCGTCTACCGGTATATTCTGGAGATTCAGGTCAACGCCATGCCGCTGGCGGATCAATTCACACGCCCGCGCCATGATGGTCAAGGTTGCTAAGCCGAGAAAATCGACCTTGAGCAAGCCCAAGCTCTCCAAAATGGACATCTCAAACTGGGTGACAATCTTGACCGGGTTTTCCTCGCTGGTCGTCCCCGTTGGGCGATGAATGGGAATGTACTCAACAATGGGACGATCGGCAATCACCACCCCGGCTGCGTGGGTTCCGGCATTCCTCACCACCCCTTCCATCTGGCTAGCCGTATCGATCAACTCCTTTAGGTAAGGCGTGCTGTCATAAATCTGCTTGAGCTCCGCAACTTCTTCCAACGCCTGGCGCACTGTAACCGGTTTGCCGGGGATATTCGGGATCAACTTGGCAACCCGATCGACTTCGGTCAACGGGATGTCCATGACTCTGCCGACATCACGAATGGCAGCCCGCGCTCCGAGGGTGCCAAAGGTGATGATTTGAGCGACTTTGTCCTCGCCGTATTTGCGGGTCGCATACTCCATCATCTCCACGCGGCGGTCATCACGAAAATCCAGATCGATATCCGGCATGGAGATGCGGCTGGGGTTGAGAAAGCGTTCAAAGATCAAGCCATGTTCCAGCGGATCGACCAAGGTGATTTCCAAACAGTAGGCGACGATTGAGCCGGCTGCCGAACCACGCGCGTTATACCAAATGCCGCGCTGCCGGGCATAGCGACACAAATCCCAGACGATCAGAAAATAGGTGTCAAATCCCATCTGATGGATGACCCCCAACTCGTACTCCAAGCGCTGGCGGATCGTCGGGTCGGCGGCACGACTGCCATAGCGTTTTTTCAAGCCCTCTTCACAGAGCTCACGCAGATAACTCTGAGAAGTGTATCCTTCAGGGACCTCAAAGATCGGCAGATGGTAGCCCTTAAAGCTCAAATCCACATTGCAGCGCTCGGCGATCAACAGTGTGTTTTGTAAAGCCTGCGGCACTTCGGCAAACAGGGCACTCATCTCCTGCGGAGAGCGCAAATAATAAGAGGGATCGGTCATCCGCATCCGACCCGGATCGCTCAGGACGCTGCCGGTTTGAATGGCGAGGAGGATATCCTGCAGCCGCCAATCTTCCTTGTTGATGTAGTGAACGTCATTGGTCGCCACAAATTGAGCTTGATAGCGCTTGCCCAGGGTGAGAAGGTTGCGGTTAATCGTCTCCATCTCGGCAATGTCGTGCTGTTGTAATTCCAAGAAGAAGCGCTCGGGTCCAAAGACCTCATAATACCAATCCAAACGGCGGCGCGCTTCTTCCACTTTTCCATCAAGGATCAGGCGCGGCACTTCGGCCGACATACAGCCCGAAGTGCAAATCAACCCTTCGGAATACTGGGCAAGCAATTCATGGTCGATGCGTGGGTAGTAATAAAACCCTTCGCACTGGGCAGCGCTCACCAATTTCAGCAAATTCTGGTAGCCGGTCTGATTTTCGGCAAGCAGCAGGATATGGGTGGACTTTTTATCCAATTGCGGGTCGCGCTCTTTCATGCTGCGCGCTGCCAGATAGGCTTCAACCCCAATGATCGGTTTCACCCCGGCGGCAACAGCTTGATTGTAAAACTCGACCACTCCAAACATCGTGCCGTGGTCGGTGAGGGCAACGGCCGGCATACCCATCTCTTTGACGCGTTTCACCAACTGCTTAAGGTTGCTGAAGCCATCCAGCAAGGAGTATTCAGAGTGCACATGGAGGTGTACAAAACTCATGGGGAACCTACAAAAAAATTATAGCATGTTCAACCTGCCTAACCCTTAAAGAATCTAAAGTTTTAAGGAAAAGGACCTAACGTTGGGTTACGCAGCGTACCGAAACCCGCAGCGAATGGGGGGTCTCGATACGGGCTGGCGCCCTACTCGACCAACGCCCTCACTCCGCAGGTTGAGTAGCGCAGCGTACCGAAACCCGCAAGGAATGGGGGGGTTTCGATACGGGCTAGCGCCCTACTCAACCAACACTCGATACGGGCTAGCGCCCTACTCGACCCACGCCCTCACCCCGCAGGTTGAGTAGCGCAGCGTACCGAAACCCGCAAGGAATGGGGGGTCTCGATACGGGCTATCGCCCTACTCGACCAACACTCGATACGGGCTGGCGCCCTACTCGACCCACGCAGCCCCTGCGGGTTGAGCTTGTCGAAACCCGCCTTTACCCTTCGGCTTGGAATGCTGAGAAACCCTAAGGCTTTCAGCGACAGGGTGGGCAGTTACCGTTACTCACTGGGCAGCTTTATGCCCTAGTAGATAAGAAAGCACCAAATTGCGGCGTGAAAAATGCCCTCCCGTGATCCATTCAATCCACATCCTGCCGCCCAGCAATTCATCGGCTATGCGCTGGATTTCCCACCCTCGCGCATAATAAGCAAGAATTTTCTCGCCTAATTCCTCATAATAGGCGATCTTTGCCTGAATTTCGGACAGCGGATTTTGGCGCGCCCGTGCGCTGCCGGGAAACAACCACTTCAGCGGCAAGCAGGCAATTTTTTTGAGCGAATCGATAATCTCCCAAATCTGATAACCTTCCCCTAAAGCGCGATCTTTGCCGCCTACGAACAGATCGCCGCTGAACAACCACTCTTGATCGGGTTGATAGAGGCATAAGTGATCTTCTTTGTGCCCAGGGGTATAAACGACCTGAAATCGGTAATGCTTGCCCCTGATCTCCTCTCCATCTCGCAGGGCTGTTCCCTGCGAGGGCGATGGATAGCCCCAAAAGAAACGCCGATAAGCCTGCAAAGGCTGCATTTGGCGCGGATTGGCGAGGATGGGAAGCGCTCTGGGATGTGCAAAAATAGGGAGATTGGGGTTCCATCTTTGGAGCCATCCGTTCCCTCCAATGTGGTCTTCGTGAGAATGGGTGTTGAGGATCGCCTGCACGTCATAGGGCTGAAGTGCAGCTTGCAGTTCCTTTGCCGTATGAGCGCAGCCACTGTCGATCAACAATCCGTCCACCCAATAAGCCGTTGTCCAATAGCGGCCTTGACCCAGTAGCGTGCGAGCCAAATCAAAGCGAACCACTTTTCCATAAGGCTGGACATGCACCATTTCAAACTCGCCCCCTCTCTCTCACCGAGAAAGGATCATAATCCCGATCAGCGCAAAGCCAAGTCCGAGAATTTTTTGGAACGAAAGCTCTTCTCCCAACATGTAGAAGGCGAAGAGCGCTGTTACCAGAGGATAAGCGGCGGTGATTGCCACCACTCGCGAGGCTTCCCCCCGTGCGAGAGCAAAATAAAAAAACAAATAGCCTAAGCTTCCGATAACCCCGGCTAATACCCCCCAAGCCCAATCGCCGCTTTCTAATGAAGGGCGAAGATAGGAACGATAAATGACAAAAAAGATGGGGAACGTAATCATGTAACCGAAGCTTGAAACCAACAACAACCCTTCCCCGGAGATGCTGCGCAGGGCAACTTTCCCGAAGAAACCCCATAACCCCCACGCCAAAAGCGAGAGGAGCGAATAGGATAGCCAGTTTGCGCTGAACATGGACACCATACCTCCGTGAATGAACGACGCCCAAATTGGGGAGCAAGTAGCGCTATTATAACCGTCCGCTGTGCTACTCAACCCGCGGGTTTTCCCTCATCCCCAACCCTTCTCCCTTAGGGAGAAGGGAGAATCTCCCCCCTCCCGCTGCTTGGAGAGGGAGCGGGGGCGC
>CALFWB010000063.1 GCA_937928795.1 uncultured Anaerolineales bacterium | reverse complement strand
TTTTTGCTCTGAGGCAGGGCTTTAGCCCACTTCGGCATGGGGCGTGTTCTCTCGCCTTCTAATGGAAAGTTAACAGCAGTCTGAGAAAATGATAATGAAACTGCGGTTATAATCCTTCTTAGAATAAATCGTATTCCGTTTCTCTGTGGAAAGGGATGCGATATTGGAGAAAGGATAACCTAAGATGATGCGATTTGATCGTTTTACCGAGCGAGCGCAAGAAGCTGCCCAAAGAGCAGCCGAGATCATTCAGCGCTACGGACATAATCAAATTGACACCGAACATATTTTATTGGCGTTGATCGAACAACCCCAAGGGGTTGTTTCGCAAATCCTAGAGACCTTAAAGGTGGATACCAACGCTCTCATGGAACGTTTGGACTACATTCTGCGCACCAGCCCGAAGGCAAATATTTTCGGTGGGGGAGCGGGACAGATTTTTATCACCCCCCGCGTTAAGCGCATCATCGATCTAGCTAATGAAGAAGCGAACCGTTTGCGCGACGAATACATCTCCACCGAACATATCTTTCTGGCAATCCTGAGTGAGCGCAGTACACCAGCAGCCCGCTTATTGGAAGGAGCTGGTGTCACGCGCGAACGGGTCTATGAAGCGATTCAACAACTGCGTGGTGGTCAGCGGGTCACCGATCCGCAAGCTGAGACGCGCTATCGCACCTTAGAGAAATACTCGCGCGATCTAACCCAAGCCGCCCGTGAAGGAAAATTGGACCCGGTGATCGGCCGCGATGTGGAGATCCTGCGTCTGATCCAAATCCTCTCGCGGCGAACGAAAAACAACCCGGTTTTGATCGGCGAGGCAGGGGTAGGGAAAACCGCCATTGTTGAGGGTTTAGCTCAAAAAATCGCCAATAATGATGTTCCGGAGATCTTGAGCGGAAAACGCGTTCTGGCTTTGGACTTAGGGAGCATGATTGCGGGTTCCCGCTTTCGGGGCGAATTTGAGGAACGCCTCAAAGCGGTGATCGAAGAAACCCAGCGTGCTCAGGGCGAGATCATTATGTTTATTGATGAATTGCACACGGTGGTTGGGGCTGGAGCAGCACAAGGAGCCATGGATGCCTCCAATATGCTCAAACCCGCTTTGGCGCGTGGGGAGCTCCAGTGCATCGGGGCAACCACTCTCGATGAATATCACAAATACATTGAGAAAGATGCTGCCCTCGAACGACGGTTTGCCCCGGTCTTTGTCGAGGAACCCAGCGTGGAAGACACGATCCAAATGCTGCGCGGCTTGCGTGACCGTTACGAAGCTCATCACAAAGTTCATTTTTCGGACGAAGCCCTAGTAGCGGCAGCGCGCTTATCGGCTCGCTATGTCACCGATCGTCGTCTGCCGGATAAAGCCATCGATCTGATGGATGAAGCGGCGGCAAAGCTACGCGTCGCCCTCTATTCGCTGCCGCCCGATTTGAAAGCGCTCAAGAGCGAGATCGATCGACTGGCAGCCGAAGAAGAACAAGCCGGCATTGAACGTGATTACGAACGTGCCGCTCAAAAGAAATCCGAACGCTTGCGTTTAGAGGCTGAGTTCAACGCCAGACGGGATCAATGGGAAGCCGAGCACCAGTTGGATGAAGTTGTCGATGTCCAAGACATTGCCGAAGTCGTAGCCCAGTGGACGGGCATTCCGGTGACCCAGATGATGGAAACCGAAGCCGAGAAACTGCTCAACATGGAAGAACGTCTGCACGAACGCATTAAGGGTCAAGATGAGGCGATAAAAGCAATCTCGGATGCTATTCGTCGGGCACGATCGGGCTTGAAAGACCCCCGCCGCCCGATTGGATCGTTCATCTTTATCGGGCCTTCAGGCGTGGGA
This sequence comes from uncultured Anaerolineales bacterium, assembly GCA_937928795.1. Classification (GTDB taxonomy): domain Bacteria; phylum Chloroflexota; class Anaerolineae; order Anaerolineales; family UBA4823; genus NAK19. The sequence continues at coordinate 17,246 of CALFWB010000063.1, read as the reverse complement.
AAAACTGAACTTGCAAAAGCGCTAGCAGAGTTCTTGTTTGACAACGAGGATGCTCTGGTGCGGATTGATATGAGCGAATACCGCGAACAACACACGGTCTCGCGCCTGTTTGGTGCTCCACCGGGCTACGTGGGCTATGAGGAAGGCGGTCAACTGACTGAGGCCGTGCGCCGCCGCCCTTATCGGGTGATTTTGTTCGACGAAATTGAGAAAGCCCACCCCGAAGTTTGGAATGCCCTCCTGCAGATTTTGGATGATGGACGGCTGACCGACGGACAAGGGAATGTGGTCGATTTCCGCAACACGGTTTTGATTATGACCAGCAATCTGGGCACCGAATTTGTACGCAAATCGGGCAGCCTTGGCTTCTTACAACGCACCGATAGCTCCGAAGAACGCCAAGCGCAGGAAAAGATCGAGAAAGCTCTCAAAAGCACCTTCCGCCCCGAGTTTCTCAATCGTATCGATGAGATCATCACTTTCTCGCCGCTTTCGTTGGAGCAAATGCGTGAGATTGTTGACCTTCAGATGAAAGAAGTTCAGGAACGCTTGGGTGAACACGGCATAACGGTGGAGTTGAGTGAGGCGGCCAGAAACTGGCTCGCCGATGTCGGCTACGATCCGTCCTTTGGAGCGCGGCCGTTGAAGCGCGCCATTCAAAAGTACCTAGAAAGCCCATTATCTCTCCGCTTATTGGCTGGCGAGTTCAAAGAAGGAAATCACATTTTGGTTGATGTTGATGAAAACTCAAAGCAGTTGGTTTTCTTGCCTAGAGAGCAGGCAAAGCTTTCTGTAAAACAAGAGAGCCCCGTGACCGTCTAGGTTTACCCTTTGGGTTTTGAATAACTCGTCTGAGTTGTTCAATCGCTCGGCTTAAGTGTCACGCCTCCAAGGTCATCTCTTGGAGGCGTGATTTATGGAAAATCATCGCTCCAAAAGTGACATTTGCCACTATGAGGGAAACGAACTTCTCAGGTAAATTTGGTGTAATTATATAAGGATAGGTAGGCATAGTTGGTAGCAATGAACGATGATATCTTTGAACGGTCACCCTTCTTTGCAGATTTGTCTGCACAGCAGCTTGCCTTGCTCAAGCCGCTCTTCATGCCTTGCCGCTGTAAGGAAGGAGACTTGTTGTTTGAGCAAGGCGATCTTGCCGATGTGCTTTATTTAGTGGTGCGCGGCGAGGTGGTCGTGCGCTATAAGCCTGAAGACGGGCCGGAAATCATTGTGGCGCGCGTTAAACCAGGCGGAATTGTGGGTTGGTCAGCCGCTTTGGGCAGTCGGCATTATACCTCAGGGGCGATCTGTAGTGCCGACTCGGAGCTGCTTTGCGTGCGCGGAGCTGACTTGCGCCGCCTATGCAGCCAATACCCCCAGACCGGCGTTGTGGTCTTAGAGCGTTTAGCCGATGTAATTGCCGAACGCTTGCACAGCACGCGCAACGAGGTGGTCACCCTGCTTAGACAAGGCTTAATTACCAGTGTGTGTGAGCCATAGGAGGGAACCCATGCCAGAGGCATCAATGGAACAGCAATTGAAGGACCTCATCGGGCGGTTAAGTGCGTATATCGAACAGTATCATGGTGGTTCAGTTGAATTTCTTTCGTTCGATGGAAAAGTTCTCAAAGTTCGCTTAGGTGGGGCGTGTTTAGGTTGCCCACTTTTGCCTTCCACTCTCCACGGTTGGGTGGAAGGCACCGTGAAACAGTTTTTTCCCCAAATTGAAAAGGTCGAGTCCGAATAGAAGTCGGGCTAATTGACTTCAATCACTCCACCAGATGTAACCTCACCGATTACCCAATAGGGTTGGTGGACGTTTTCGGCTGCTTGTTCGAAGGCTTGCTGTTGCTGCGGGTCCAGAGCGAACAATAACCCGCCGCTGGTTTGTGGATCGAAAAGCAACATTTTTTCAGCTTCCGAGAGCTTCGGATCAAAGCGCACATGGTCTTGGAAATAGAGACGGTTGTCAAAGGCCCCGCCCGGAAAGATAAATTGCTCGGCATAACTTTTAGCGCCTGCGGTGAAGGGAATAGCTTCCCAGTGGAAGTGTAAACCGACGTGCGAGAGGGAGGCGATCTCCCACGCATGTCCAAGCAAGCTATAGCCCGTGATGTCGGTGGCTGCATTAACTCCAACCTGCAGGGCAATTTCAGATGCCCAGCGGTTAAGCCTTTTCATCCATTGCACAGCTTCGGCAACATCTTCTTCCTTAGCTACCTCCCGTTTGAGGGCTGTAGTGGTTGTGCCAAAGCCAAGCGGTTTGGTAAGGATCAACAAATCGCCGGGGCGGGCACCGCCCTTGCGGAAAAAACGTTTGGGATGGACAAATCCAACAGCAACCAAACCGTATTTTGGCTCCTTATCTTGAATCGTGTGCCCGCCGGCAATGACCACGCCGGCTTCGTGTGCTTTTTCTGCCCCCCCGCGCAGGATTTCGGTCAGAATTTGTGCGGGCAAATCGGGTGGCAGGGCAGCAATGTTTAACGCCAGGAAGGGTTTTCCACCCATGGCATAGACATCGGAGAGCGAGTTTGCTGCGGCGATTGCCCCGTAATCATAAGGATCGTCAACCACGGGGGTGAAAAAGTCGGTCGTGATCACGATGGCGCGCTCATCATCCAACTGCCACACAGCAGCATCGTCTGGCTCATCCAAACCGACGAGCAGATTGGGATACTCCGCTGCCTGAAAGATGCCTTGAATTGGGCGCAGCACCTGCGCCAGCGCTTCGGCGCCTAGCTTAGATGCTCAACCTGCACAACTGGAGAGGCTGGTCAGGCGAATTTGCTTGCCAGAAGGATGTTGTTCGCTCATCTTCTCCTTGTTCTCTAGGGTGTGGTTGTCGGTGTTGGTGAGATGATCGTCGGGAAAGTGGTTGTTGGAACAGAAGTAGGCCCCATAGAGGGTAAGGGCAATAGATATGGCATATTGTTTGGCACCAGCATCACTTGAATATTAGGCGCCAATTTGGTAATATATTGATAGGTGAGCAAATCTGGGTTTTCTTGTAAAGCTTGCGCAATCAGGCGCAGGGCTTCGGCTTCTGCTTTAGCTTGAATAAGGCGAGCATCGGCTTCGCCTTGGGCGCGAATGCGCACCGATTCGGCTTGACCACGCGCCGTTTCAATGGCTTGTTGGGCTTCTTGTTTCCGCTGCTCGACCACAAAGCGGGCTTGTTGGGCTTGTTGTTCGGCAATCTGTTTTTGCTCAATAGACTTGGCATATTCCTCGGTGAACGTGATGTTTCTCAAGACAAAGTCCACTAAGATGATCCCATTATCAGCCAGCTTTTGGCGCATTTTATCCGTGATTTCTTGCATGATATCGGCACGACGGGTGCTATAAACTTCTTCAACACGATATTTGGCGACTGCATCGCGCATAACGCCGCGCGCTAAAGGGCGAACGAGTTCATCGGGGTAGCGGCGTTGCCAATTGATATGCAATTGAATGATTTGAGCCGGATCCGGCTGATAAATCACCGAAGCGTCTAAAAGCACTTCCTGACCATCCGCAGTGCGGGCAGCGACTGAGTCGTCACCCTTAACTTCTCCCTCCAGCGGGGCAATGGACATTGTGTAGGTTTGCCGGGCGATCGAGTAGATGATCACGCTTTCGAAGTAGGGGATCACCCAGCGCAGGCCCGGTTCTAAAGCCTGTTCTCGATACCCTTTAGGTTGCAGGGCAGAGAGGACAACCCCTCGCTCCTCTGGTTTGATGAAAACCAAGCCGGCACTAATCGAGGTCAAGAGAATGGCTGCAATCACGGCAATTAGAATCGCGGTTGTAAAAGTAGCAACCTTTTGACCACGTGAGGCGCGCACGATGGCGATGACAATCAAACCAAAAACCGCTAACCATAATATGCCTACAATGCCTTGTAAAACGATAGCGACATTCATGTTACCTCCAATTGGTTAAGAACTAGTCGAAGCAGGCGGATGTTTCTGGATACCAATCGCTCTTAGCACGGGAACAACAAACAGAAAACCCGTATGTTCATCCTCAATATTCCCGATCACCTCCTGGGCAGAAGCGATCATTCGATCGACCAATTCCTCGCTATCTACCACGGAAAAAATCGTGCGATGATGAATTTCTTGCAGTGCTTCAAGCGACTCCATCGAGACAAGCAGGGGAAAATTGTCCAGCAGTCCAGCCCGCTTTAATTTGCCATGTCCGATGCTCGGAAAGATCGTAATGCCCTTAATGCCAAGGCGCTCCCATCTTTCGAGGACATCAGGAACTTGTTCGATTTTATTGACGATTAAGACAACCAAATAATACACGGTTATTCACTTTCTGAAGGCGCCTTTTGCCCTATGCCTTCCTTTTGGATAAGATAACGCAACAGCGGTGGAGTCAAGAGCGTTGTTGCAATTACGACCCCAACGATAGCAGAAAAAGAGGCCGTAGTCAAGTAGCCTTCGGAGATGCCAACACTGGCAACAATTAGCCCGACCTCTCCCCGTGACATCATCCCTACCCCTAACTGCAGTGCCTCAAGGGAGTTATAACCGCCTAAGCGTGCCCCAAGCCCGCAACCCAGCACTTTTCCTATGACAGCAATTACAAGCAATCCAAGAAATAACCAAAAGTTTTTGCCGAGTAACGTCTTAATATCCGCATTTAGCCCAACGTCCACAAAAAAGATGGGGACAAAGATCCCATAGGCGATCACCGATACGCCGCTGAGAACCCGTTCCCTGAAAGACGTTCTCCCAAACCATAAGCCGGCTAGGAATGCCCCGGTGATCGCAGCCATCTTCCCTAAAACATCTGCTAGCCAGCCATAGAGCAATATCGTGACAAAGACAAAAGCAATTAACCCCTGACTGATTTCTAAGGAAAAGACCTTTTTGGATAGAGGTGGGATTAGGAGATAGCCTATTAGCGACGAAAGAGCGAGAAACAAGGCCATACGCAGGATGATCGCCAGGATCATCCCTGCCCCTGAGTCATTGCCTACTGAGTTGGTTGCTAGGGCTGTAAATGCAGAGAGGCCCAAGACGACCAAAATGTCGTCAAAAACCGCTGCACCGAGCAAACCAAAGCCGATCTTGGAACGCAGGCGGTTCAATTCCATCAGGGTTTGCGCCGATATGCTGACACTGGTTGCCGCCAGAGTTAGGCCAAGGAATAAGGCATTCTTTGGGGCAAGCGCAAAGAGAAGACCGCCGCCAGCGCCGAGCCCAAGTGGGAAGAGGACGCCAAACACACCAGCCAAAATGGCTACCTTACTCGATCGGAGCAATTCTGAGAGGTGCAATTCGAGCCCTGCCAAAAACATCAACAACATAACCCCAAGTTCAGCAAGCTCTTGGATCACTTCGCCCAGGTGCCGATCGGTAAAAAAGGAAAGGTGGAGAAAATCGAGGATGGATGGCCCGAGGATAATCCCTACCAGCAACTCCCCTAACACCGCCGCTTGCCCAAGACGAAAGCTGAGGTACCCGCCCAGTTTTGCGAAGGTAATCATGATGGCCAGGGCAAGGGTGAGTTGTAGAAAAGGGGTCATCTTAACTGCGCTTCATTGTTCTAGGAGGATGGTCACCGGACCATCGTTTTCGATCCGAACAAGCATGTGTGCCCCAAATTGTCCGCATTGAGTTGGCACGCCTAATCTTTGCAAGTGGTTGGCATAGCAATCAACCAGTGGCTTGGCTTGATCTGGCAGAGCGGCAGCGGTGAAAGAGGGCCGGCGTCCTTTGCGCGTATCGGCATATAGGGTAAATTGAGAGACAACCAACGCTTCACCGCCGATGTCCAAGAGAGAGCAATTCATTTTCCCCGCTTGGTCTTCGAAAACGCGCAGGAAGGCAGTTTTTTCAGCCAAAAGGCGCGCCTTTTCTTCGTCATCTTCTAAGCCCACACCCACAAGGATCACCAAGCCCTGCCCGATTCGAGCAATGATTTGATCATTCACTGAGACGCTGCCGCTGAGCACTCGCTGAAGGACAAGACGCATCCGAGTTCTCGTCTTCCTGTAAATTTAGGGTAAACCAACAGCTTGGCGGACTTCCATCATCGTCTGTTTGGCGATCTTGGCTGCCCGTTCTTTACCATCTTGTAATACGTCCCAGACATAATTCGGGTCGCGAGCATATTCGGCCCGCTTTTGGCGGAATGGAGCGAGGTGTTGGTTGAGGTTGGCAGCCATCCGTTGTTTGCATTCAACACAGCCAATCCCAGCTCGGCGGCACTCGACCTCGATCTCAGCCACCATCTCAGGCGGTGAGAAGACTTTATGAAAGGTAAAAACATTGCACACCTCCGGCCGGCCGGGATCGGTGCGCCGCTGTCGCTGCGGATCGGTAACCATCTGCATAACTCTCTGGGTTGTTTCTTCGGGAGTGGCAGCGAGCTCGATGTGGTTATTCAAGCTCTTGCTCATCTTTTGAACGCCATCTATGCCAAGCACTTTGGGGAGCTCTGTGCTCTTCATTTCCGGCTCGATTAGGACATTGGTCTGGTAGCGGTAGTTGAACGAGCGAACGACCTCGCGGGCGAACTCTAGGTGCGGGGCTTGATCGATGCCAACCGGCACGACGTTGGCTTTGTACAGGGTAATATCAGCCGTCATCAAGACCGGATAGCCGACCAAACCATAGTTGACATTATGCGGTTGTTGGCGGGCTTTTTCTTTGAAAGTCGGCAAATCGGTTAGCTTCCCCAGCGGGGTGACCATCGAGAGGATGGTGTGAAGTTCAGTGACCTCTGGGACGTGGGATTGGATGAAGATGATGGTCTCCTCAGGGCGAATGCCGGCTGCAAGGAAATCCAACGCCATTTCATAGCTGTTCTGGCGCAGGTTTTCGGTGGTTTCCAGAGTCGTCAAGGCATGTAAGTCTACAATGCAATAAATGCATTCATAATCATCTTGCAGGGCAACGTAGTTCTTGATAGCCCCTAAGTAATTGCCGAGATGTTGGCGCCCGGTGGGGCGAGCGCCGGAAAAAACGCGCCCTTTCTTTTCCGCCATTTAGCCTCCTCTCTGAACGGTGCGGATGAGCTGAACAAGCTCCCCTTGATTGACATGGCGGCCGGTCTGGAGTTTGGAGTAAATCAGTTTGCCGTTGACGGTCACTTCAAATCGTCCGCCATCCGAGGGGATGATCGTAATGGTTTCGATATCTGCTTCAAATTCGCGTAAGATTTCTGCCATTGCACCAATGGCTCGTTCAGTATAGTGTCAGACTGCACAGTACTCAATTTGGATTTTCATCATTTGACAACCTCCGTACATCTTAAGATAAAATCACTTAATCAAAAACCCGCCGCTGATCCGACGGGAGAGTGAGCCAATCTCGTTGGGAAATGCAAGGCTGCATTTCCCGGATAGCTTGCCCGTATTGAAATAACAGCGACACTGCCGTCAACTGCTACTGGAATTTTCCTTGCGTGTTTTCATTTGAAGATAAGTATACCACGACTAAGTTTTAGTAGGTATCGAGGGAAATCGAAAGTTTGCACTCAAAAGTTGTTGGCAACATTGCTTTGTAGGACAACTCAATGAGTTGTCCTACAACTTTTGCATGGACACAATCGAAAACGGAGGTTTCTTCACTCAAATTACGGAGAACAGTGCCCACGCAAAATCCGCTCTCCGGTCACTTAGGGTCAATTCAGGATGCAAAGAGGGTGGGGTAAGTCTTCGACTTGCCACGCAAATCGGAAATTTGCGCTACGTGACCCGAACTCAGGTTATTAGGTGAATACAAGGCTTCTCCTAAATGCTGATGGAGCGACACCCTGTCTTGCCGCTCCATCAGTCTAGATCGCTCCCCTTTCAGCACCCCAATGCGATCTGCGAAGAATCTAGATTGTCCTTCTAGATGCCCCGCTTTGTTTAACGATAAGTTTACCGAAGAAAATCTCCCTTTGCATCAGATGTTCGTAGGATTTTTTCTACGTATTTTTACGTAGATAGAAAGCTATTTTCATCGTCATAAAGGCTGGCAATACCCTTCCGCAGCGCATAAAGGGTTGCTTGTGTTCGATTGGCAAGGTGGAGTTTATCCAAAATATTGCTAATATGGGTTGTAATTGTGCGTTCGGAGACATGCAGTTGAGCTGCGATTTCTTGGTTGCTCAATCCACGTGCAATCCAACGCAATACCTCGACTTCTCGCTCGGTCAAGGGTTCACTGTTTTCTAGCGGTGTGCTGATTTGGGTGATTTCACGCATGAGTCGCGCCGCAATGGTCGGATGTAAGAAGGACTGACCGGAAGCGACATCGCGAATCGCTTGCAAGAGTTCTTCGGGAGGAATATCTTTGAGGACATAGCCGGATGCCCCGGCCTTGATGGCTGGGAAGACTTTGTCGTCCTCTGCATAGGCAGTAAGGACTAAAATGCGCGTCGAGGGTTGGAGAGCCTTAATGCGTTCGATGGCTTCTACCCCATTGATGGGAGACATAACCAGATCCATCAAAACGACTTGCGGGTGGTGCTGCTGAACGATTTGGATAGCTTCAAGTCCATTGGCAGCCTCATAAACGGTTTGGATTCGCTCTTCGCTCAATAGCAGAGTGCGCAATCCTTTGCGCACTATGGGGTGATCATCGACAATTAGAACCGTAATTGGGTTAGACATGCTGATACTCTTTCGAGATGAATAACTTTGTCCCCTTGCCGGGGGCGGTTTCAATGATGAGTTCTGCCCCGATTTGCCCTGCTCGGCTTAACATGTTATTCAAGCCCGAATGGTGATTTTGTTGAATGACCTGATCGAAGTCAAAACCAATGCCATCATCTGCGATCACCATTTTGAAGCGATTGGGCATGGATTGGATGTAAATCCAAATGGATTGATGGTGAGCATGTTGGAGGGCGTTGTTCAGCGCTTCTTGGGCGATCCGATAAAAGTGCTCTTCATCCTCTGGAGGCAGGCGAAAGCTGCCCTGTACTGCAAAAGTTGTCCGAATACCAGCACGCCTTTCAACAGCATCTAGGCGGCGTTTTAATGCCCCTTGCAAACCGTCTTGTTCCAGAGCTGTCGGACGGAGCTCGTAAAGCAACAAGCGCAATTCGGCAAGGGCGTTTTGGGCAATATCATTGAGTTCGTCCATCCATTGGTGGATTTCTTGCAAGGTGGCGTGCTGCAGAGAGCGTTTGTAGCCGGAGGTCAGCAAGGTCATACTGTAGAGCGATTGAGTCAGGGCATCGTGCAGGTCGCGCGCCAAGCGTTGTCTTTCTTCCAATTTAGCGATTTCCTCGCCCTGTTCGGTTAATCGCGCCCGTTCGATGGCAAGGCCAAGTTGATCAGCAATGGCGGTTAGGATGGCTTGGTCGTTAAGGGAGAAAACTTGTTCTTGGCTGCTGATTAGACTGAGGACGCCTAAGATTTCACCTTGGCTGCGAATTGGAAAACCACGATACGTTAAGGGAATTATCCCTTCTACATCATAGAGGGAAGTGTCCAGATACAGGGTGGAATTTTGATTGAATACGGTTTCCCAAGGGAGAGCTTCCTCAGATGACATCTGAGAAAGAACGCTGGTAGGGAGAAAATTTTTTTCTTGATATAACGATAATCGCTTGGCTTTTGGATCATAAAGGTGAACTGCGACGAGTTTGCAATTTGCAAGGGAAAGAATATTGTCTAAAACTTGATCGATGGCTTGGTGTAGTTCTGAAGGGGCATTGAGCAGTGCGGTAACTTCATAGAGAATACCGAGTTCCCTTGTGCGTTCTAAGACCAATTGTTCGAGATGTTCTAAGGCATCGGCGCGATGCAGAGCGGCATTGCCGATCTCCTGTAACAGATAGATTTTATGTTGGTCCTCACTTGATAATCGAATCGGACGCGAAAAACCCAGCAAAATAACACTTGAAGCAGCCAATGGAGTGCGCAACGGGATCGCTAAGCCGATTAGAGTTTCACTGTTTGGAGGGATATAACTACCTGCGGTAAGTAAATCTGTTGCTAAGAAAAGTTGGTCGAAGAAGAGTGGTTTTCCGCTATGCCAAAGGGGGTTATCAGGAACAGCTAACCATGCAGGAACATTTGCATGCTCTCCTTGGCTTGAGATGAGAACATAGCGTTGCCCTTCTAATAGATAGGTTGCACCGAAACGCACGTGACTGTCCTTTGCGAGGATCTCTAGCAACTTGCCCATGATCTCTGGCTTTGTTAACATCTCCCTGAGTTCGATGCCTAGGCGCACGAGATTCTCTAGCTCCTTTGTCCGTCTTTCTTGAGTTCTCATTAAGTTGAATCGGTCGATGGAAATGGAGGCTTGTTCGGCAATGGCTTGGACGAGAAGCAGATCTTCCTTAGTCAAGGGCGGGTGAACTTTGGGGATTAAGATGACCAACACACCGAGAAAGTGATTTTGACGGATAATATTGCCGACCGCCGAGGCAGCCAACTGGGGACGATAGGGTAATTGGTCGGCAGGTGTAGGTGGGCTTTGATCGAGATCGGCGACGAAGACCCGCGGAGCTGATTCCGAAGCCAGGTAAGCGAGAGGGGCATAAGGGATGGCAAAATTTTTGTGAAGATGCTCCTCGGATAAGCCGTAAGAGCCGGCGATTTCTAAGGTGTCTTGATGCGGATTATATAGTCTTATGACGGCAGCCGGAGCTTGAAGAGCAAGGCAGGCTTGGGTACACAGAGTATTGAGAGCGGTTGGAAGGTCATCGGCAAGGCTTGCCCCGGTTGCAGCGTTAGCTAGAGCCTGCAGGATGCGCAGGTGATATTCAGGGCGATGATCGGGATCGGCTCCTATAGGCGTTTCGTGAACGGTTTTGAGAGTCTCTTGAAAAGCAGCGCTGGCGAAGCTTTGATTTTCGAGAGTGAAAATTAGATAGTATACTTTGGTTGAATTTTGGAACGGAAGGATATGGGTGAGGGCGTATTTCCCGTTCCCGCTGTCGATAAAAGAAAAATTTTTATATTGTTCCAGTGCTTTTAGAATGGTTTGCCAGCGGATTTGAACTTGGGGAAAGGGCATGATCTCGACAAGGGTTTTGCCGATCAGTTGATCGGCGGACATTCCAAATCGCTGAAGGGCAGCCTTGTTGGCGTAATAGATCACGCTTTCCTTATCGACAATGAGTAATAAGTCGTCGAGCCATTCAAAGATTTTTGGTAAGGTTTTTTTACCCTTGAAGGGGAATTCGGCTTCGAGACGTTTTGTGAGCTGACGGAATAGGTGAACCTCAGGGAAAAGAAAGCGTTCGTCCATGCTCTATCCTGCACCTTGATTTTACCTTAAATGATTTGGATAATCGGTTTTTGATCACCGAATGTGTACTCAAACGCTGTGAACAATAAGCCTCTGCGTCGGTTTCCTACAAAGCAAAATACGAAAAACTGATGGTGCGATTCTTTTATCTAATCTCTTGGTCTCTTTCTTGCGGCTTTGGTGTGCTTGAGAGATTCCCTCACCCCTAATCCCTCTCCCAGAGGGAGAGGGGAGGCTCTCACCCCCGGCCCCTCTCCCAGCAGGAGAGGGAAGACCCTCCTTTCGCCACTTGGTAGAAGGGCTGGGGCGCTGCCCTGAGCTTGTCGAAGGGCGCTGCCCTGAGCGCCGCACTGAGCTGGTAGGTTGAGCCTGTCGAAACCTTGTCGAAGTGCCTGTTGAAGGGATGAGTGCTCACCGGTTGAGCCTAAGCGGAGCTTGCCGATCCTGAAAGCCTAGCATTGAGTTTTTGAAAAGCTCCAGAGGGAAATCGGAGGGTGCAAAAGGGGATTCCTTGTGCTAAAATTGAAGGAAAGTGGCTGGTTTAAAGTTTGGTTCTAATCAACAGGAGAGTTGGTTGTGGATGAAAGGCTGGATGTTCGTCCTTCTCCGTTAGCAGGCCGTTGGTACCCTGCAAACCCCGAAGTCTTAGCCCAACGAATCGATGAATATCTTGCTTCCGCTAAACCTCCCATCATTGAGGGAGAGATTGTTGGGCTCATTGCCCCTCATGCCGGTCATCAATATTCCGGACCCGTAGCTGCCTATGCTTATTCTTTACTAGTGGGGAAAGCATTCGATCTGGTTGCGGTTCTCTCTCCTCAGCATCGCCCCTATTTCGCCGCCTATGTCACCAGTGCCCATCAAGCCTACGAGACCCCCTTGGGGATTGTCCCCATTGATCAGACAGCCTTGAGAGCACTAGAACAGCTTCTCGAAAGTGAGGCGGGTGAATCGATCAAACGCGTGCGAGCAGATCAGGAGCATTCTCTGGAAATCCATCTTCCTTTTCTCCAGAGGACATTAGGCTTCTTTCGGTTGTTGCCCATTATGATCGGCATTGACGAGCCACGCGGGTTGAAAGCGTTAGGCATTGCTCTGGCGAATATTTTGCGAGGTCAGCAGGCGCTGATCGTTGCCAGCACGGATTTGTCCCATTTCTATCCGCAACCTCTGGCGGAAAAACTGGATGGCGAGATGCTTAGGCGCATGGAAAACTTTGATCCGATCGATTTTTTACAGGCTGAAATTGAGGGTAAAGGTTTTGCCTGCGGGCGTTCAGCCGTTGCAACCGCAATGTGGGCAGCGAAAGAACTCGGCGCCGATCGCATCCGCGTATTGCATTATGCGACTTCAGGAGATGTGACAGGAGACTATGATGAGGTTGTGGGATATGGCGCAGCGGTGATCTTGCGAACGGCTCAATCCTAAGAAGGGTTTTTGGTTTGTCCGATATTGTTGAACTTCTGCTTGTTTTCTTCTTTATTTTGACCAATGCTTTCTTTGTAATTGCTGAGTATGCGCTAGTAACCATCCGCAAAACTCGCTTGAAGGAGCTTGACCAACAAGGGGTCAGAGCTGCTCGCTGGGCAATGCGGGCGGTCGATAACCCCGTGCGGATGATTGCCACCGTCCAATTAGGGGTAACCCTTTCCGGGCTAGCTTTGGGTTGGATTGGCGAACCAGCCCTAGCTGATCTCCTCTATCCGCTCTTCGGCCGTTTTTTTCCGTTGATCCATCAAGGCTTAGCAAGTAGTCTCGCAACTGGCTTAGCGTTTGGGTTCATTACATTTCTGCTGGTGGTTTTCGGTGAGCTATTGCCCAAAGCTATTGCTTTACAGAATGCTGAGCGAGCGGCGTTGGCGTTGTCCGGCTTGCTGGTTGCTTTGCAGAAGGTCTTTCAACCCTTGGTGTGGGTCTTGAATAGCTCGGCAAATTTTCTGCTCAATCTTTTGGGCATTCGTGCTGATCAGCAGAAGGAGAATGTTTTATCTGTTGAAGAGCTGCGCATGATGGTGGCTGCCAGTACCGAGCAGGGAGTTTTTCAGGAAGAGCAAGGGGAGATGCTGGAGGCGATTTTTGACCTTGGACAACAAGTGGTGCGTCAGGTGATGATCCCGCGCACGGAGATGGTTGCGGTGGAAGCGGAAACCTCTCTACCACAAATCATCCAATTGGTCAGCGAGAGCGGTTATACCAAGTTCCCGGTCTATGATGACAGCTTAGACCAAATTATCGGCATTGTACATTTGAAAGACCTATTACCTGCCATGCTCTCCTCGGAGCGTCAGAACTATACCGCCAGAATGCTAGCGAGAGAAGCCCTCTTTGTCCCTGAGACCCTAACCGTGCGGGATTTGATCAATCGCTTCCGCACTGCGCGCCAACACATTGCCATTGTCATGGACGAATTTGGCGGTACCGGCGGGCTGGTTACCTTAGAGGATTTGCTCGAAGAGATCGTTGGTGAGGTGAGTGATCCGTTCGACCGCACGGCTCCAGCCTTTATTGTTCAAGCGGACGGCAGCGTTTTGATCGATGGCATGACGCTGATCGAAGAGGTCAACGAACGCTTGGGCTTAGATTTATCCGATCCGAATTACGATACCATCGCCGGCTTTGTTTTAGGAAAATTGGGCAGAATTCCACAAGTGAATGATACGGTGGAGAGCAACGGCGTTCGTATCCGGGTGGAGACGATGGACGGTTTGCGCATTGCCCGCCTGACATTGGAGCGCCTTTCTTAAGATGCTGCGTTATTTTCAGGTTGCTTTGAATTTGCCTCAGATCGGCGAGGTCTTTGATTATCATCTGCCTGAGTCGTTGGAAAATTGCCGCCTAGATGTTGGGGCCTTGGTTTTGGTGCCGTTTGCCTCCCAACGCGTGCAGGGCGTGGTTTGGAGGGAAGTGGAAACGCCCTCGATTCCTTCCACTCGCCCAATCGATCAAATTCTGGATGGTCAATCGGTTCTTTCTCCCCTGCTTCTAAAATTAGCCCAGCGCCTAGCTGAAGAAACGTTAACCCCTTTGGGTATGTGGATTGGCTTTTTGCTCCCCGAAGGGTATAAACAACGCAGCGATTGGATTTATCGTTGGAGAGGACAGGTTGGCATTACTAACTGGACTCCCCTCCAAACACAAATTGTGGCAGAACTTCAATCCCACGGCGCCCTGCGTGGTTCGCAACTCGACCATCGTTTCACACGCCGCGATTGGCGCAAAGCCCTTCAACCTCTCATTCGTAAGGGATGGATCGAAGTTGAGCCGTGGCTAGCTTTGCCCAAGGTGGGGGTAAAACGCTTGAAAATGGTTTCCTTACTCCTTGATCCATCGCGTTTCGACTCCTTCCTTGATCAGCATGGGCAAAGGTGGGGAAAAGCTCGCGAGCGCAGGAAAAAAGTTCTAGAATTCTTAGCCGAAGAAGGAAAGGCCGTGGAGGCAACCTGGGTATACGCGGAGTGTGGTGCCAATCTAGCTGACCTTAAGAAATTAGCCGAGTTAGGAGCGATTCGACTGGAGGAAAACATTCAGTGGCGTGATCCGTTGGCTTCTAGGGGAGTCATTTCCTATCCTCCCTTTGAATTAACCTCCGAACAAGCTGCGGCTTGGGAAATCATCTTGGCGAGCCTACATCAAGCTTGGCAGGGCGAAGCCCAGAAACCGATTTTGCTGCACGGAGTTACCGGCTCTGGAAAGACCGAGTTATATCTGCGAGCGGTGGAAGAGACGCTTAGGGAAGGGAGGCAAGCAATTGTCTTAGTCCCAGAAATATCCTTGACCCCGCAGACAATCGAGCGTTTCTCGGCGCGCTTTCTCGGCAAGGTGGGTATCTATCACTCCCGTTTGTCTTTGGGTGAGCGTTTCGATATGTGGCAGCGCTGTCGCGCCGGGCAGCTTACGGTAATGGTCGGACCGCGCAGTGCTTTGTTTGTGCCTTTTGCTCAGCCCGGTTTGGTGGTTATCGATGAGTGCCATGATCCTTCTTATTACCAGGATGCTCAACCGAATTACCACGCCGTTCAGGCTGCCATTGCTTACATGCAGATCGCTGGCGGCGTTTGTCTCTTGGGTTCGGCAACCCCAACAGTTGAGCAATCTTTTTGGGCGCGCGCAGGGTTATGGCAAAAAATTACCCTGACAAGGCGCATTTTACCTCCGGTGAAAAGTCTGGTGAGAAACCTGCCAACGAATAGGACAACGAATTTGGTGGAGCTGTCTCCTCTCAAGGACATTGAGTTCGATCAGGATGAACGGCAGCTTTCCCCGGTCAAGATCGTTGATATGCGGGCGGAGTTAAAGCAAGGCAACCGCTCCATATTTAGCCGACTTTTGACCGAGGCGTTGCAGCAGGTGCTGGCATCTGGGCAACAAGCGATTCTATTTCTCAACCGCCGCGGTTTGGCTACTTATGTATTTTGCCGCGATTGCGGCTATGTGGTCAAATGTCCGCGCTGTCACGTCCCACTTACCGTTCATGGGAACGAGCCAAGCGCTAAGCCGCAAGGGATGCTTTGTCATCGCTGTGGCTATCGAAGACAAAGCCCGCAGCGCTGTCCTCAATGCGGCAGCGCGCATATCCGCCAGATGGGCATCGGTACCCAACGAGTCGAGGAGGAAGTCAGACGTTTGTTCCCCAGCGCACGTCTTTTGCGCTGGGATGCAGATACAACTAAAGAAAAGGGCGCGCACGAGCGAATCCTCGATCAGTTTGCCCAGAACCAAGCAGATATTCTGATCGGCACGCAGATGCTTGCCAAAGGGTTGGATATCCCTTCGGTAACCCTGGTCGGGGTCATTTTAGCCGAGGTTGGATTGCATTTACCTGATTTTCGGGCTGCCGAGCGCACATTCCAATTGCTGACTCAGGTTGCCGGCCGGGCGGGCAGAAGCGCCCTGGGAGGAAAAGTGATCGTTCAGACCTATAATCCCGATCATTACGCTATCGAAGCGGCAGCACAACAGAATTATGAGCTTTTTTACCAACGCGAAATCCAATTGCGCAAAGAAATCCAGTATCCCCCTTTTGCTGAGATCGTCCGCTTGGAGTTTCGCCACTTGATTGCCGCAGAAGCCCAACGAGAAGCCGAACGCCAATATCAAGAATTAGAAAAGCGATTGGTTCAAGAATCGATAACCACCCTACGCTTGAGCGGACCTTTGCCGTGCTATTATTCCAAGCTTGGCGGATGGCACCGCTGGCAGATTTTAATCATCGGAGAGCAACCGCAAAAATTCTTGAGCCATCAAACCCTACGCAAAGGATGGCGGATTGAAATTAACCCGATAAACTTGCTATAATTAGAATATCCTAGAAAGAAGGCTATTGTTGAACGAGCGCGCAGAGAAGGGCATGAGGGGCTAGGGGTGCTAGCTCCAATGCCTTTGGCAGCCGTCTTATCCTGAGTGGAATGGGAGAAGGTTGAATGGAGCGACGAACGGAAATCTTGACTTGGCATGATGTTGATTTATTGATCGATCATTTATTACCTCAGTTTGAAACGGAATTCGATGCGATTCTCATGATCACACGTGGCGGCATCATCCCTGGCGGGTTACTGGCCGAGGCGATGGATATCACCCATGTTCTGACGGCTGCCGTAGATTTTCCAGCTCAGATAGCGATGGAAAAAGCGCGTCTGTACGCATGGCCCGAGTTTATCCAATTCCCCGAAGACCGCCTGTTGCGCGCCCGTCGCACGCTGGTTGTTGATGATGTCTGGGGGGCTGGGCGCACCATTACCGCAGTGAAAAACCGCGTTTCCTCTGCAGGCGGGATCCCCTACACCTGTGTTCTGCATTTTAACCCCTATCGCAACCTGTTTGGTTCGGTTCGTCCAGATTATTATGCAGCCATCACCGATGCTCGCATTCTATATCCTTGGGAAATTGACCGCGGCGGGCCAGATAGAATGTTTCTCGAAGGGACGTTTAATCCGTCTAATTAAATTAGCATAATCGTTTCAAGGGCATGCGTAATCTTTATAGTAGCCTCGAACAGAGGATAGAGGTACTGAGAAACAATCCTTATTTTTCCACACTTCCCGAATCTGCCCT
>CALFWB010000062.1 GCA_937928795.1 uncultured Anaerolineales bacterium | reverse complement strand
CTGAAGCCTATGTTACGGAAATCTGCTTGGTGCGGCTTATCAAGCGTAGCATATGCTTCAGCTTGTCCAGTAACATAAGCTTTAGCTTGTGGAAACGATACACGGACTGAAACCGATGTTACGAAAATCTGCTCTCTCTCGCTAAAAGACGACCAAATGTGTAACTTTAGAATTGCTGCTCCCGCTAGGAGAGGCTACTTATCAAGTCAGGAAAATATGAACCACTAGGGCACAAGGACATAAAGGACGTTCAGCAAGATATTCTTTGTCTATTTCTTGGTGTGCCCTCGTGGCGAGTTTCTTTGCGCCCTTTGGGAGAGATGCCTGGAGTGAGGAAACCGTGCTTCAGCGTTGGGAAACACTGCTTTTGCACCCATATTCAAGGGAAAGATTGGATTCTCCGATCTCTCAGGCAAGCCATTGCTCGAACTTTCCGTCTATTGCCCGGGGCGGTTTTGATTCTGCTGATGCAGATTTTGCTCTTCCTCATGATAAACCGAAAGCCATTCGAGCATCCGTTCGCGCTCCTGCATCAACTCGCGCTCGCGTTTTTTTCTTGCTCGCGCCTCCATGTGAGCGCGAAGGTCTTGATGAACCTGATCGGGATTAGCCACTCCATCAAAAGTAAACTGAGTTTGCCCCACATTGACAATCACATCCCCATAATTAAACAGCAGGCGCAGAATGCCCTTGCGGTCATGCTCAACGCTCAGAATCGAGTCCAGAGAAGCGGTTTTCTTGTCTTCTCTGCCCAATGGCTTCCTCTCAATATCCAAAATTTGTTCAGGGGTTATCTGATAAATATCGTTGCTCCAATCCAAGTAATGATACAGCCACCACAATCCCACTCCCAAATAGCCCAGCAAAACAAGCATTGTCCAAGTTAATCCCGAAAGCAGAAATGCTTCACGTCGAATCACCATGTGATAGATGAGATAACCGCTAAAAGCTATCAAAGCGAGGAGAACCAGCGTAGGTTGTAAGGTTTTACGCACCAGCACCAACCAATGTTTCCGATACGTGATCACCCCTTGGCTTTCGTAGCGCATCATAAAGAATGTTTTGATCATCTCTTTGAAAGCCTTCTTTTTGTCCTGAGTCGTTAGGGGAGTAACTTTTGGAGGGCTAGAGGGTTTTGGGGCAGCTTGATTTCCGAGCGGCACTTTCCCTCCTTCTTGCATGAGCAGCCTGATGCGTAGGGATTGGCGCATGGCATGTCTTTCTTCTTCGAGGGTGCGCTTCTGCGCTCGCTCGCGGTGACCACGCAAGAAAGCCTCGAACAGGTCAGGGTTCGCCATATTGCGCATGACAATGGAGCCCGTATAGGTACGCACGTCAATTGTCCCGTAGTTAAAGATGCGCCCAATTTGGGTGGTCAACTTATTGACGGCTAAAATGGTCGTCAGGGGCGCTTCGCGACGACTAGCATAGATGCCAATCACGTTCTCCAGCCAAACAACCCGCTGGTTGGTGATGATGTAATAATCGTTGCCCCAATCAATCCAATTCCAAATTCCCCATAGAACACCGCCCCCAATGCTCATCCCCCCGAATACTAGCAACACATCACGCAAAAAAATACTGGTCATCATCATTCCCCAAACTGCAAGGGGAATCCCAATAATGACAACCAGAATCGGCAATATCAGGGAGCGCCAAAGGAACAATTCGTGTTTGCGGGTAATCAAGTAAATGGCTTCATTTTTCCCCAGCCAATCAAAATGTTCTCGTTCCGCCAGATGACGGCTTTCTGCCGTTACCGCAAAACTCACCCGCAAACTTGGGTAAAGCCCTAGCATGTGCTGAAACCCTTCTTGATCAGCCAATAAAAGTTCGCTATCTTCCATTGCAGAAACGTTGGCTAGGCGCGGTTGTCCGAAAAGCAAAGCCTCCTCGCCAAAATAATCGCCGCGGATCAAAGTAGCCACTTCTTGGATGCCTTGAGGGGTTTCATGCCACACGAGCAAACGGCCGGAGTAGATCACGTAAAAATAATCCGCGGGTGAACCTTCTTGGACAACCAGATCGCCCTTTTTCACCTTAATCCGCCGAAAAAAGCTTTCCAACTCCGTCAATTGGGCATCATCTAGCCCTTGAAAGATGGCCATCTGGCGGAATAGATCAACCGTTTCGGAAATGTACCCTTCCATCTTGATTTCATTCTAGCACGAACTGACGAAAACCTCTATTCTTATTTTCAGTGATGATGGTTACATATAGCCAATTTTCAGAAAGATGGTGCAAGAAAGACACCATTCAATGATAAAATTTCATCCGCCACTTTCATCTGAAAAGCACAGAAAACCTACCCCTTTCCGGGGAATTCTTGCTGAGCGAAATCTTTCCAAGAAGGAGTAGCAAATGCCCATTCACTTTGGCACGGATGGTTGGCGGGCTGTTATTTCAGACACGTTCACCTTTCATAATCTGCGCAATGTCGCTCAAGCCATCGCAGATGCGATTGCGTCGGGCTCATGGGAAAACGGCTCAGAGGGTTTTGAGATCCCAAACAAACAAACCGTTGTCGTGGGCTTTGATACCCGCTTTCTGTCCGATCGCTACGCCGCCGATGTCGCCCGCGTGCTGGCGGCTAACGGCTTCACGGTTTATCTTGCTCAGTCGGATGCCCCAACCCCGGCGATTTCTTACGCTGTGCGCCATCTCGGTGCCATTGCAGGGATCATGATCACTGCTTCGCATAACGCGCCGCGTTACAACGGGGTGAAACTCAAAGCTTATTATGGCGGTTCGGCGACGGCCGAGCAATGCCGTCGCGTGGAAGTGTTCCTAAATCATAATGAAGAACGGGCGCGTGGCCCAAACTTGATGGATTTTGACTTAGCTCGGCAAAATGGCTTGATCCAGCGTTTCAACCCTATTCCTGCTTATGGTGAGCATCTACGCGCCTTGATCGATTTCGATGCGATTGCGGAAAACCCGCCACGGGTTGTGGTGGATTCGATGTACGGCAGTGGACGGGGCGTCATCAAGGGATTTCTACAAGGAACCGGGTGCGAGGTGCAAGAAATTCGCGGCGAGATGAATCCCGGCTTTGGGGGGATTCACCCTGAACCCATTCGCAAACACCTTGGCGCTCTGGCTGGGGCTATCAGCACCCACATGGGAGATTTTGGACTGGCAACAGACGGTGACGCTGACCGCATTGGAGCCATGGACGAGGAAGGACACTTTATTGACCCGCACAAAATCATGGCGCTTGCTTTGAAATACCTTGTCGAAGAACGCGGTTGGCGGGGTGCTGTCGTTCGCACCGTCTCCACCACCAGCATGATCGACCGCCTTGCGCGTCAGTACGGCTTAGACGTGCACGAAACACCGGTCGGTTTCAACTATATCGCCGAACACATGCTCAAAGGAGAGATCCTGATCGGCGGTGAGGAATCGGGTGGGATGTCCATCCGAGGTCATATTCCCGAAGGTGATGGCATCCTTATGGGATTGCTCTTGATCGAGATCGTGGCTAAGTCACGCCGTTCGCTTGCCGAGTTGGTTGAACAACTGTTGCAGGAAGCCGGTCCTTCTCACTACAAACGCCTCGATTTGACCTTGAGCCGACCCATATCGAAAGAAAAAATGAAACAGACCCTGCTCGAGAACGCGCCGGCGAAAATCGGCGGCATAGAGGTCAAGGATATTCGCTCCCTCGACGGCATTAAGTATATCCTCAAGGACGACTCCTGGCTGCTCGTTCGTCCCTCGGGAACCGAACCCGTTCTCCGCGTTTATGCCGAAGGCCGTTCGGTCGATGGGATGGAAGCGCTCATCGATTTTGGAAAAGAGATCGCCATAAAAACGGGCTAGGAGCCATGCAGGGCAAAGGATTGGTTGACCTTTACCCTTTGTAGCCACTCGATCAGCCCGTTGTCGTGCGCAAGCGACGGGCTAAAAAGATCACCGCAAGGAATAAAATCGCCAAGCCCAGCATGGCTGGTGCACCGACTTCATCCGCAAACCCTGTGGCTGGTAGAGCGGTTGCGGTGGGGGTCGGGGTACGTACACTGGGCATTGTTGCCTGAGCAGCTTGCGTGTACAGCGCAGCAACGGTTGCCGTGCGTGGATCGCCAGTCGGGACCAGGGTATTGGTCGGGATAATCACTACCGGCGTATCGGTGGGCGTCACCGGCGGGGCGGTGTGCGTCGCTGTGACTTCTGGAGTTGGGGTAAACGCCTCGGCAATGGTCGTAGCTAGGATACTCTTTGCCACTTCGGTATTCTGAGCATTGACCGTAGCAACCTGATTTGCCTGTGCTTCTCGTTGGCGGGGCACGAAGACTAAGGCATACCCGGCTAAGCACGCCACCACCACCAACGCCAGAACAATCAAACCAATGGCAATGAAAATAAAAGCCCGATTTGAACGCTCTTCTGGCGGCGTCTCCATGTTA
This sequence comes from uncultured Anaerolineales bacterium, assembly GCA_937928795.1. Classification (GTDB taxonomy): domain Bacteria; phylum Chloroflexota; class Anaerolineae; order Anaerolineales; family UBA4823; genus NAK19. The sequence continues at coordinate 20,463 of CALFWB010000062.1, read as the reverse complement.
TCCGTATCAAAGTTGATCTCTTCAAACGCCATAGTTCTCTCCTCCTTGCTGAGGGTATAAAATATCCAGCCGCATGGTTAGGTTTCGATGATCTCTAAGTTAGCAATCGGAGCCACGACCAGTTCACCATCACCCAAGTGCACCTGCGCGGCTTGGACGGATAAACCATTGGGCAAGATTGCCTTTCCACTCAGAATCTGTTCCACCGTCCCGATGCGACCGCAAAAGGGCGCGCGACAGATTCGCACCCTGTTCCCAACGCTCAATTCACTTGTCTCGTGACTTTCGGTAGGGTAATCTTCCACTGGAAGGGGGATAATGATTTCCGGCCTAATGCCGCGATAAGCATCCCACTTTTCAGCAGACAGGTAGGCTTCCCGCTTTTCATTGGTGACCAAAATTGGATAGGCGAAGGAATTAATCGGATAGCGGCCGAAGCCATCCAAAACCAGAATGGGATAGGGCATTTGTTCCGCCATCGGGATCAAATTCGCTTCTAAACCACCCAACACCAGGCCGCGAATGGGCAAAGCGGCTGCTTTCTCCAGCGTGGTTTCCTTGCTCACATAACTGCCAATTACTATCGCATTGTGCGCCCGCTGGTCGAGATGACTTTCGGTTAATTCCTCATCCGCTTGGGCTAAGACGGACACAACAATCCCATTGGCAGCCCGTCCATTGCCCCATATCCCTTGCGCTAGCACGCCCACAGTCTGCAAAATCACCCCCCGATCGGCAATCAACTCTACCACCGTTCCCTCAAAACCCGCCTGAAGGGTAAAAGGTTGGGACTTGAGGCGTAAAAGCAACTGCCCTTCCCCCGTCAGCACCACCCGACCCGCATGGAGTGAGCGGACGACGCGCTTCATAATCCCGACTGGGCCGGCAATGAGATCATTTTTCTCCAGGTCCATTCCCACCTTAACCTGCAAGAAGGCATCCGCCTTTTGAGGCGCTAGTCCCAAGCCGCGCCCATATTCCACCAAGGCAAATTGAGGGGTTAGCTCACACTCAGCAAGAATATCGGAAGATTGGACCTTTTGACCCTTGCGCGCCAAAACTTTGCCGGCGAAAGGGAGGAGGCGTTCTCGCCGCATGGTCGTCAAAGCTTGGAAGTGAGTCAGTGGCAACTGCATAACGAATCAACCTTTAGACCGGACTTGCAAGAACAATGCCATCAACGACTTTCCAAAACCGCTAAATTTTTCCTCAACCATTCCTGTCTCCGCTTTGTGTCTCGAATAGTCGGAAGCGGCCTACCGCGAGCGTCAACAATCACTCCAAGAGCACTGCCAGTTAAGCGCGCTTTTCCGCCCACCCCGCCTCCGCCCATGCCGATATCAAACCCGTGAAGCGGTTGCAAATGCAATTGCAGGGTTTGTCCAAAGGGAAGGGGGATGCGATAGAGGGAGCCATACCGAAACTCCATTTTCTCCTCGCGACCATCCTCATAAGTCAGTTTTGCTCTCAACACAACCGTCCCGGGGCGAGCTTGCCCGAGCGGCGCGATCACCGAGGCTAAATTCAACAAGGTGCCAAAATCCATCGCCTGAACCGCCAAAACAGGATTTACCGCAGCCGCAGCCCCGAGAGATGCCATAATATGATGTTGGTCGAGCACCAACGTGGTAATCCGGGTGGGTTGCAAGCCATCCAATAACACCATGGCAGCCTGCGACCAGCGTGCAGCGTGGGTCAAAACACTTCCAGAGGCGATGATCGGTTCCATCGGTGGCAGAACAGGCAATTCACCCCCTCCGAAATTTTTCAATCGCTTGCGCATTTCCCTTAAGCTAGATTGCAACATGAGGCGTGCCAAGGCTAGCTCAATCTCCAACTCTTCAACACTCATTGGCAAGCTTGCCGGATACGTCTGCTTGGTCAGAAGGGTATTCTTGAGCACCTGTGGCGAAATATCAAACGTCAGCCAATTCATCAAATCGTGGATCGGAATCTGCTCCAAATTGCGCAGGTAGGGATTTGCCAAACCATACTGTGGAAAAACGCCCACCGTTGCGTTTCCGCCCAAGCCGGCTGCAAGGATGGTCGCCGCAGCGCCGATATCCACACCCATTACCCCTTTCCGTTGATCGTAAGCCTTGCTGAGCAGACGCACGACTCGTTCCCAGCCAAAAGAGGGCGTAATCACTCCCCCATGCGCGATTTGGTCTAATTCGAGAAAACCGGGCATGTGGGCGCAACGGATCTGCCGGAAGGCACTCATCAAGTCCAGCTTTGCGGCTTCCAGTTGCTCAACCTCTAAAGTGGGTCGGATATTTGCAGATAAAACCAAGCTACCCAGAGACCCCAAGGATTTTTTGACTTGTTCTCGGATGGCAGAGTTCCCCACATAGAGGACGTAGGGACGGTTTTCTTCGTTGCTCAGTAAGCAAGCCAGTCCCACCGCTTCGAGCATCTGCATCACCGCTCGTTCTGCGCCCCCTTCCGTCCCCCCGGCGACAACGATCAAATCGGGTTGAGATTGAAGGATGAGATTGAGGCGGTCTTGCAGTTTCCTGTGATCGCCCAGATGAATCTGGTTGAGAACCTGGGCGTAGGTTGTAGAGAGCAGATTGGTTGCGCTTTCTAGGGAGACATCCGCTAATAAGCCAACCACAATCGCCTTAAGGGGCGGGCCGGCCGAAACCGTTGCCACCACCCAATCCACCCCACTGCCATCGGCTTGAGAAGGGACAATGAGTTTGGCATCCTCCCCCAATAAAACCCTGCCCGTGATTTGTTGGAGACGTTCAAGGGCTTGATGAACCCCTTCACTGAGATCGTGAAAGGGAGCATTTGCCGTTGAAGGCGCCTCACCACTGCCCAAGTAACGATAGCGCGCATCGACAACATCAAATAAGCTCGCCCGCGTGGTTATGCTACCGACGTCTAAGGCAAGCAAAGAATCAGCCTGAACAAAGGAAACCGGCATGACTAGAAGCCTCGCTGGAGCGTGATCACGAAATTAAGCAACGCTTGAACTCGTTCGACCAGAGCGACCATGCCGGCCTTTAGCAAACCGGCGAAGATCAGTCCCAGAGCAAAGGCAATAAAAAATTGTCCGATCCAGCTTAAGGTCTCAATCCATTCTTGACGACGAAGGGGACCGCTGGCACGAGGGCGCGCTCCAAAATGAAAATAGGTGAGGGTAGTCACGGTGCCTAATAAAATCACAAAACCTTGCACAAGGCTGGGAAGTCGCTCCTCTGGCGGTAGGCTTGAACGCTCGAGATCAAACGGGCTGATGACGGCAGAGATTTGAGGCATCAGCGTCCCCCGAATGGCACCCCCCACCAGAGCAGCCAAACCCGCCCCAACCAAAAAAGCCAAGCTTAGATCGCCGACCCACGAAAAACGCGTCGACACCTTAAAGACAAGCAACCCACACAACAACAGCGGTATCGCTACTTGTACCATTCCATCAATAGGCTCCTCTAGGATCGGCTGAAAGAGCAGAGGAAAGATAACACTGTTGAAGGTAATCACGACCGAAAAGCCGGCCATGATCCCTACGTATCCATAGAAAATCAAGCGCACCAAGAAGTGGTCGCCGAACAGAGAGCTGAAGACCAACAAGGTCAGAAGGACACCGATTGCACCGCCTAGGAGGTCCAAGAAAGGAAACTCCAACGTCATGAGGTTTTTCCCTCCACAGGTGGTTTGCGTCCAACGAGGAGCCCAATCAAGAAATAAACCAGCGCGCCAAGGATGATCAAGCCGGCTGCGACCAAAGCCGTCAAGGTATAAGCATCCCAAAGCTGCATTGCCCAGCCTGGACGGGCCGACTGAGTTTCATAGATTGCCCCATCCCGAATACCGGCTAACACACTTTGAATATGGCGCGGGTTTGCTTCATAATACGGGCGCAAAACAGGTTCAACCTGAGCACTAACCGCAAAAACGAGACGCGCTTCGGAAACTTGCCCTTTGAGCTGTTCAATCCATTGACGAGCGCGGGTAGAGTCTTCGGTGATCACGATCACCAGAGGAAAATCGGCAAGCGAGCGGATATTTTGTAAGCGCTTGTCCTGCCAAGCCGCTTCACCATCAACGGTATTCGGCAAGATTTGCGGCAAAGATTGCGCAAAAGCCTGCATTCCTGCCACACCACCGGGCAGATAGCCGAGATTGAGCCAACCCGAAGAAGGTTGAACCTTATGTCCATTCAAGCGGCTAACTTCCCGCAACAGCCGATCGGCTTGAAGGGCGCCAGTTTGATTCGCCGAGACAACGACAAAAAAAGCGCCCTTAATCATCATTTGATCGAGAAGAGCGTTGGTAGTTGCTAGCATCTCGGCAAAATCGCTCCCTTCAATGTCAACCACTAAGAAGACCACCGCTTCGGCGGGAAGCTGATTGACCGCTTGCATGGCATCAAAAACGCCCACGCTTAACTCTTGAGGAGCCGATGAAAACGGGCGGAGAACCAATCCTACAGCCGCTGCAGCAAACAAAACCAAAAAGATCAGCACCCGCCATAAGAGGTGAGGTTTTGCCCGCCTTGAGGGCGGGATCGGCTGTGGTTTACCTTCCTCCTCGATCATCCTTAAGAACAGTTCGGCCTGGGCACGTTGTTTATCGGTTAGCAGCAACTCTGAAAGGGCTTTAGAAGGCTTCTTCGGTTCAGCGACCAAAGGTTCGGCCGGCAAGACACCTCGCAAACCGTGCAGGGGCCCAACCATCTCGACAGCATCCTCTTCTTCAAGGAGCGCTTCAGGCCGTTCTTTTGGCACCTCACCCTTTTCCTCCTCCATTGTCGTCAGCCTCTCAACCGCCGGCGGAGTTAGGCTTTCAATCACGGTATCCAACTCCGGTTCGATCGATCGTTCAACTTGGTCTAACCAGGCCGGGAATTCAATTTCGCTCAGTTCTTCATCGGTTTCTACAAACGGCGGCACAGCCCCCTGCAAAAACTCAGGCGGGATTTCCTTTTCCGCTGTTTCGCTCTCCATCCATTCCTCGCCCGGCAGGGTTTCCAGCCAAGGCGGAATTTCGCTCATCCAATCCCCTTCCGCAGCAGGTGGAGATGTCTTGCCTTCCTTCGAGGACACCTCTGCTGCTTCTGGTTCAGAGGTAGAATCCTCTACAAGCTGAGAAGGTTGCTCTGTAAAAAGAAAAGGCTCGAATGTCTCAAAAGGAGAAACGGCTCGGGGTTCTTCGGAAGTTAACTTCTCACCGGCTTCTTGTTCCGATGGGAAAATTGCACTATCGATATCGATGTCTTCAAACGGTTGTTCTTTGAAGGGGGGAACTTTTTCGATGGCAGAAGGCGACTGCGGAGGAACTTCTTCGGCTGCGCCTTCATCGAAATCCAGCCAAAATGGGATGGGGAGGTCCTGATCAGCGGACTTTGCAGATTGCAAGGGGCGCTCTGCGGCTGCCGAGTCCTCTCTTAGCGACCGTAACCATTCCGGGACATCTTCACCCTGATCTCCAAGCGGCTCGTCCGAGAACATCCCGCCAAGAAAATCATCTGTATCCAAAGGTTCTTCGGGAAAAAGGGGCTCTTCTTGCCCCAATTCTTCAGCATTGAAGGATGCCCCCTCATCGATTTGCATACGGTCGGTTCTTAACCACTCCGGGACTAATGGCTCGTCGGGTTCAAGGGGAGCCTTGCTTCGGGCAATTCCATCTTCTACCGCTGAACCGCTCCCCTCGGAGGGCTCAACCCATAATGGTTTCAAGCGCGCCTGACAATACTGACAGACCTCCAAATGGGGGGGATTGGCTTGACCGCACATGGGGCAACGTTGGGCTTCCATTCATTACTCTCCGTATGGGCGATCCAATCCCAACAAAACCCGAATGCCCGTGAGCACACTGCCCAACGCCACACCGATTAAGAGCCCACGCACACCGGCTGTGCCCAAAACTCGCGTCATCAAAGAAAGAATGCCGTCTCCCCCTTGAAGGAACGGAATTTCGATCCCCAAGAGCGGGATTGATCCAATTATGGAGAACACCACCGTAACCAGAAAGACAAAACTAAAGGCGGAAAGGCGGCTTTGGAGCAGGCGAGTGAGGGCGTAGACTAAAGAGACGAGGATAACCACAAACAAGCTCGTCTCGATTGGGATAATCACAAAATCAATTACAGCACGGGTCAGTGAGTGCTGAACGCCCAACAACCCTCCTACCGCCAATGCCAGCAAGAAGCCTCCAAAAAAGGCAAAGCTATAAATGGCTTTAATCGAACTTTCTTTCAATCGCTTCCAATGGACCCGCATGAGATTGAAGACGCCAAGCATCAACGCGACCGCAGCTAAAAGGACCGTCCATTGAAGAAAACGAGAGCGCAGTACATTCAATGGATCAACGTCGATGAAATACCCCAATAAAACAACCATCCCCGTGATGAAGGTGATCAATGTCGAGAAGGGAGAACGCAAAAAGGATTGCATCATAGCCCAACCAGCTTAACCACACTTGCAATGATGAGGAAGAGAATAATCACCCAGCGGGCAACATCTTGAGTCTGGAGGGAAGCACGCTGAAGGGCATCGCCATCCATGTAAGCGACCGCAGCATAGACTTCTTCGCCGTATAAAGGATGGGTGGCAGCCGCGGCAAAGACAGACTGAGCGGTTAGATCATCGCTCCCGGCGATGATTAAGTTTCCCTGTTGATGAGCGACATCGCAGATGAGAGCAGCTTCGTTGCCAAAGTGACCGATCAGCAAATCAACCGCCACCCGCCCATCGCGCAGCTCCATTTGCGATCCTACCGCATAAGCATAAGGGGTTGTCCCAGCCAAAAGGGCTTTTTGGGGCAAGTTTTGGGGTTCTAAACCCAAGCGCCGGTGCGTTCCTCGGAGGCAATCTTGCGCCAATAGCATCAGGCTGCCTTCTCCACTGGTTGCGATCGGTGGATGGTCTCCAATGAGAGCAACCGTAGTCAGGCGTTTTAAGACGCCCAAACCGATCAAAGCCGAAGCAAGGTTTTCACTCAAAACGGTTCCTCTGCCCAAGGTGACATGAATGCCCTTTCCGTCTTCAACGGCTAACCCAATCGCCCGGCGCAGGCGTTGAAAGGCCGCCAATTCCCTCAAGGTAAAGGGCTTCTTTCTTTGCGCAACCGTAAAGAAAATCATTAAGATGCTCAAAGCGATGAAAATCAGCAAGCCGATCCCGTTACTCACGCAACGATCCTTCCTTGTCCGCTCAATAGGTCTAGAAAATAATCTCGACTCGAGTCATCTTCCATCAAAGCACACAAAGCCCGCAGGTTCTCACCCACTTGTGGGATAGGGATCAACGGCTCGATAAGATAAATCCCTTGCGCCAAGAGGATATTTAGGCCACAGAATTCAGACAGGAAAAGGTAACCGAGTCGTTCAGCCCCCCAGCGATGGAGTATTTTCGCCCATTTAAGCCAGATATGGTGGTAATTCTCCATTAATCTACAGTATAGCACAAATTTGACAAAAGGACATACGGTCAATTTGCAATTTTTCTGAGCGGCGATGATCAAAAATTCATGCAAACCGTCTGCGCTAGGGTGATGCAATTATTTTGCCAATCTAACTCCAAATATGACAGGTGACAAACAAAATTATGCTTTATATTACTATGGCAAAATTTTAAGGTTTATTACACTTCTATCTGACCGCTATCTCAATCATTCCATCCTACGAAAGTGGATGATGACGGCATAAATCCTCTCATAGATGGAGAATGAGTTATGGAACGAACCTATATTACCATTGACGGCAACGAAGCGACCGCCTATGTTGCCTACCGTCTGAGTGAAGTGATTGCTATCTATCCTATCACACCTTCATCGGCAATGGGTGAGTTTGCCGATGAATGGGCGACGCAAAAGAAACCGAATATCTGGGGAACCGTGCCACAAGTCATCGAAATGCAATCCGAAGGGGGAGCGGCTGGCGCGGTGCATGGCGCTATCCAAGCCGGTGCCCTGACAACCACGTTCACTGCCTCGCAAGGCTTGTTACTCATGATCCCCAATATGTTCAAGATCGCCGGCGAATTAACGCCAACGGTCTTCCATGTCTCGGCGCGGACGGTTGCTACCCATGCCCTCTCGATTTTCGGCGATCATTCTGACGTCATGGCTTGCCGCAGTACAGGTTTTGCGCTGTTAGCCTCTGCTTCCGTCCAAGAAGCTCACGACATGGCGCTCATTGCCCATGCCTCCACTCTAGAAGCACGGGTGCCATTCCTCCATTTCTTCGACGGCTTCCGCACCTCACACGAAGTCAATAAGATCGAACAGCTCAGCGAAGCCGACATCCGAGCGATGATTGACGATGCCTATGTTTTCGCTCATCGCTCGCGCGCCCTATCCCCAGATCGTCCTTTTATCCGCGGCACGGCTCAAAACCCAGATACCTTCTTCCAAGAACGCGAGACGGTCAACCCCTTTTACGCTACCTGCCCTCAAGTGGTTGAAAAGGTCATGGCAAAATTTGCCCAAATCACCGGACGCACTTACAGCCTTTTCGACTACATTGGTCACCCCGAGGCGGAACGAGTCATTGTGCTGATGGGTTCAGGAAGCGAGACGGCTGCCGAGACGGCAAATTATCTCGTCCATCAAGGTGAAAAGGTGGGCGTCGTCAAAGTCCATCTGTATCGTCCCTTCTCTGTTTTACACTTCTTGCAAGCCTTGCCGCCAACCGTCAAAGCCATTGCGGTTCTAGATCGCACCAAAGAACCCGGAGCGGCTGGTGAACCCCTCTATCAAGACGTTGTCACCGCCATCAACGAGGGACTTGCTGAAGGGAGTGTCCCTTATGCCCAGTTTGCCAATCGCCCCTATCCGCGCGTGATCGGTGGGCGTTATGGACTGTCTTCCAAAGAGTTCACTCCCGCTATGGTCAAAGCCGTCTTCGATGAGCTAAAGAAGGCCGATCCCAAAAACCACTTCACCGTAGGTATCGAAGATGATGTCACGAAAACGAGCTTGGAGTACGATCCCTCCTTCGATATTGAAGACCCGCAAACCGTGCGGTGTGTCTTCTGGGGCTTAGGTTCGGATGGCACGGTGGGTGCCAATAAGAACTCGATCAAGATTATCGGTGAGGAGACCGACAACTACGCCCAAGGCTATTTTGTCTATGACTCGAAGAAATCGGGTGGTGTCACCATTTCGCACTTGCGCTTCGGTCCGAAACCCATCCGAGCGCCTTACTTAATCGACAAAGCCAATTTCCTCGCTTGCCATCAATTCTCTTTCCTTGAACGTTTTGACATCACCAAAATGGCAGCCCCTGGCGCTGTCTTCCTTTTGAACAGTATCTATGGACCAGACGAAGTCTGGGACCATATCCCGCAAGAAACCCAAAAAGACATCATCGAGAAAAAGTTAAGATTCTATATCATCGATGCTTACGAAGTTGCCAAAAAGACCGGCATGGGCGGGCGCATCAATACCATCATGCAGACCTGCTTCTTTGCCATTTCGGGCGTGCTCCCTCGCGAGGAAGCCATCGAACAGATCAAAAAAGCCATTCGCAAGACATACGGCAAACGCGGTGAAGCGGTGGTGCAAAAGAACTTTGAAGCGGTCGATATGACCCTCGAATATCTGCATGAGATGAAAGTGCCCGACAAAGTTACCAGCCAGCTCACGCGTAAGCCGCCGGTGCCGCCTGAAGCACCGGAGTTTGTGCGCAATGTACTTGGGAAAATGATCGCCCTCGAAGGCGATAGCCTGCCGGTAAGCGCCTTCCCCGTCGATGGCACCTATCCCTCTGCCACAACCAAGTGGGAAAAGCGCAACATTGCCCTAGAGATTCCGCAATGGGAGCCCGATTTGTGCATCCAGTGCGGCAAATGCTCCTTTGTGTGTCCTCACGCTGTAATCCGCGAAAAGGTGTACGATCCCGGTTTCTTAAAGAATGCTCCTGAGGGCTGGCAAGCTGTGGATGCAAAATTCAAGGAACTGCCGGGTATGAAGTTCACCATCGCCGTTGCCCCAGAGGACTGCACCGGCTGCGGACTGTGTGTCGAAGCCTGCCCGGCTAAAGACAAGAGCCAAGTCGGGCGCAAGGCGATCAACATGGTAGCCCAACCGCCCATCCGCGAGCGCGAGCGGGTCAAGTGGGATTACTTCCTCACCATCCCAGAGGTCGATCGCACCGCCATCAGCGTGCGCACGGTGAAAAACTCTCAACTGCTTGAACCGCTCTTTGAGTTCTCCGGCGCTTGCGGCGGATGTGGTGAAACTCCCTATATTAAGCTTCTCACCCAATTGTTCGGCGATCGCCTGATGATCGCCAACGCCACCGGGTGCTCTTCGATTTACGGCGGCAACTTACCCACTACACCCTATGCGGTCAACCGCGAAGGACGTGGTCCAAGCTGGAGCAACTCCTTATTCGAGGATAACGCAGAGTTCGGATTGGGCTTCCGCCTGACCTTGGATAAACAAAACCAATTTGCCCGCGAACTGCTACCTGCCTTTGTCGGCGTTTTGGGAGAAGCACTGGTTGACGCCATCCTCAACGCCGATCAGTCCAGCGAAGCCGGCATTCGCGAACAACGCCAACGCGTTGAACTGCTCAAACAAAAACTTGCCACCCTCAAGACGCCTGAAGCCCAACATTTACTCTCTATCGCCGACTCGCTGGTACGTAAGAGCGTTTGGATCATCGGCGGTGACGGCTGGGCGTACGACATCGGTTATGGTGGACTGGATCACGTCATCGCTTCGGGCAGAAATGTCAATCTGCTGGTCTTGGATACAGAGGTCTATTCCAACACGGGCGGACAAGCCTCCAAAGCGACCCCGCGGGCAGCCGTAGCAAAGTTTGCGGCGGCCGGCAAAGGCATTGCCAAGAAAGACTTGGCGATGATGGCGATGTCCTATGGTTACGTCTATGTTGCCCGCGTGGCAATGGGCGCCAACGACCAACACACCCTCACCGCTTTTCTCGAAGCCGACGCTTATGAAGGTCCTTCGCTAATCATTGCCTATTCACACTGCATTAACCACGGCTATGATCTGCGCTATGGTTTGGAACAACAAAAACTAGCCGTCAATTCCGGCGTCTGGCCATTGATCCGCTACAACCCCCTGTTAGCACTCGAAGGCAAAAACCCGCTGATCCTCGACTCGAAAGAGCCGACTATTCCTGTTGAACAGTACGCCTACAACGAAACCCGCTATAAGATGTTAGTCCACGGGGATGAGCAGCGCGCCGAGATGCTGATCAAGCAAGCCCAAGCTGACGCCGAACGGCGCTGGGCGCTCTATCGCCAAATGGCAGAGATGAGCTTCGGGATTACGCCCTCAAACGGGAAAGGCGGTCAGGACTAGCTTTGAACTCGAAGGGTTAGCCGCACACCGGTTAACCCTTCTTTTTGTGAAAAAATCATGACAAGGAGTTTGGTATGGTTGATCTTTCGACAACCTATCTAGGGTTAAAACTAAAAAATCCGCTGGTGGCATCTTCCTCTCCTCTATCTCAAAAAGTAGAGAGCGCCTTAGCGCTCGAAAAGGCCGGCGTGGCGGCGCTGATCATGTACTCTTTGTTTGAAGAACAAATCCTACGCGATAGCTATAAACTCGATACCGATCTCTCGCGGGGCATCGAGTCCTTTCCAGAAGCCTTGACTTACTTACCCGATTACGGCCAATACAGCATCGGTCCGGAGACTTACCTGCGCCACCTACGCAACCTTAAGAACGTGCTGAATATTCCCGTCATTGGCAGCCTCAACGGCGTAACCGATGGCGGTTGGGTGGAATATGCTCAAAAAATCCAAGATGCCGGCGCCGATGCCCTAGAATTAAATCTTTACAATTTGGCAACCGACCCTGAGGTATCCTGTGCCGATTTAGAAGCCGAATATTTGCGCCTCGTTACGCATGTGCGGAACGCCATTTCAATCCCCTTGGCGGTCAAACTCAGCCCCTTCTTCACCGCCCTACCCAATTTTGCCAAACGCTTGGCGGAATGCGGCGTGGATGGCATCGTCTTGTTCAATCGCTTTTACCAACCCGATTTTGACTTGGAAGAGCTCGAAGTGGTGCCGCATTTGGTGCTGAGCAACTCTAACGAAATGCGCTTGCCACTGCGCTGGATTGCTATCTTATACAAGCGCATTGCGGTCGATTTTGCGCTGACCAGCGGCATTCACACGGCTGAGGACTTGCTGAAAGCCTTAATGGCTGGCGCCAAAGTGGGCATGGCAACCTCGGCTTTCTTGCTGCACGGCGTCGACCGTGCAGCCCAAATCTTAAGCGATCTTCAGGCTTGGATGATCGTGAAGGAATATGAATCGGTGATCCAAATGATCGGCAGCATGAGCCAGCAAGCCGTCGCCGATCCAGCCGCATTTGAACGGGCTAACTATATGAAAGTCCTTTCCTCTTACTAGCCAAGAGGTTCTTAGGGTGAGTTTGGGCAGGAATTGGCATTGGTCATTGCGACAAGCGCAGCAGGGAGAAATCTTGCCCTTCTGCTAAAAATCATACTCTCTTCTCGCTGGGCTCGAAGTGACAGGCTAAGGCAGTAGGTTTCTCTATACCTCACGAACCACTTCTCCCACAAGAGAATATCTTGTGGGAGAAGCTTGTTTAACAGCGCGCCAGGATGACCAGCGTTAGAAGCAGAGGCCTTCTCAAGGGATAGGAGTGGGTGGGGTTTCTTCGCTTTCAGCCGGCACGAGCGACTCAGCTATTCTTAACATCTCCGCCAAAGGGAGGTTAGAGGTGATCTGAATCCGAACGTTGTCGATGTCCCATACCAGTTGCTTGCCATCGGTGTACGAAACGGTTTGAACGTTCTCACTGACGCTTAGAGGCTCTAAGGGTTGTCCTTCAACAGCAGGGGTCTGCGGCAAAGCGCTGGGCTCAGGGGTCGGATGCAATTGGACAAAGGTTATTTCCCCCGCTAAGCCCTCAATCAGAACGGCCGGTCGACCAGCTACCGTGAGTTGCGTCCCTTGCGGCAAGGATGCTTTCTCTCCAGTGACCAAATTCTCGTCAATGCTCAAAAACTGGTTGGTGCTTTCGTTCCAATAATTAAGGGAGGCGGTTTCGGGATTCAATCCAACAGCCATCGCCTTGAAACCGTCCGGCAGATAGGATGGTCGCAAAGGCGTAAATTCCACTGTTCCTAGGATCAACACCTCTTCTCCCCCGCCGGGACCTTCAAACTTAAACCATTGCAACAAATTCCCCATTCTTGCCCAGACGTTGGGGACAAAAAAGATCGCTGCAACTACTAGAATAACCGTAGCCAACATAGAGAAAATCAATTTGCCTTTCATACTCGTATTCCTTTCGTTTTGAGTGAAACTTGAAAAACCATTGCCAGAAAACCAACGGCGCGGCTCCTTGGCCGTTTTTGCCGACAACATAGACAAGGGAGCGTTTATCTTCGATTGCAAGACATCCCACGCTTGCGAGGAGACGAACTGGGCAGCAGTTCTAGTTCGCAAGGAACTTCGAATCAGGGACTGGGTTTCAAGCAGATCTTCCAGGTCTTTCGCACATCTTGGACATTCTTCCAAATGGGCTTGCAAGGCATTTCTATCCTGCCATGCAAGCGTTTGATCAAGGTAATCTAAAAAGAGAGCTTGAGCTTGTTTACAATTCATTCCGCTACATTCCTTTCCATGATCTTAGAGCGTTCTTTGCGAATCTCACGCTGCAGAATTTTTAGCGCCCTAGTCAACCTAGATTTGACCGTACCGAGGGGAATTTGCAAAACCTGGCTAATCTCGTCGTAGGATAAATCCAAAAAGTAGCGTAGAATCAGAACGATCCTGAATGAGTCACCCAATCTTGCCATCGCTTGTTCAATTTCGTCTTTATCGGCATACTCTTCGAGCATAGATGGAGGATGAGGGGATAAAAAGGAGAACACACTATCTAGGGAAACCATCAAAAACTTCTGTTTCCGCCTTCGCTTCAGGCAGTGATTGACCGTTATTCGATAGAGCCAAGTCGTGACAGCACCTTTTGCAGGATCATACGTGTGGTATGAACGAAAAACGAGAAGAAAAACTTCTTGTAGGGCATCTTCAGCTTCATGCCGATCATCTAAAATTAGCAAAGCAACACGATACACCAGATTTTTATATTGATGAAAGAGCGCCTCAAATGCTTCAGCGTCTATCGGTTCGGGCAGAGATGAATGATTCAAAACGATTTCTCCTTTGCAACTCACTCTGAACATACTATAGCCTAAAGGAAGAGAAAAAGTTCCCTAATATTCCGTCCAGAGGTCTCAGTCTATTTCTTGGTGTTCTTGTGGTGATTTTCTCAGTTTGTGCAAACGAACCACAGGCTAAAGCCCGTGTTAAAGAAATTTGGCTGGTGCAGCTTATCGAGCGCAGCGCAAGCTTCAGCTTGTGGATAACAATACACGGGCTGAAGCCCGTGTTACGGAAATTTGTCTGGTGCTGCTTTTCGAGCGTAGCATAAGCTTCAGCTTGTGCAGTAACATAAGCTTTAGCTTGTGGATCACAATACACGGGCTGAAGCCCATGTTACGAAAATCCGCCCGGTGCAGCTCAATTCTGCTTAGAGGACTGGCTCTAACTAAATACTGGGTTTCGCCAATTTTTGCGCATATTAGGGGATTCGCCGCTGAGAATTCAGAATGGCTCTACTTAAGGCTATCCTCATGATATAAGAAAAAGCCGTCCAGATTACGGACGGCGAAAGGATAACTGCTCAACCGATGATGAATGCCGGAGGAGGAAAGGAAACGCTATTCCTCGAAATCGGGCTCGTCAACGTGCTTTTTATGGCGATAGACGATGCGCCCCCGCGTGAGATCATAGGGAGACATTTCCACCCGCACCTTATCCCCCAGCAATATACGGATGTAATACTTGCGCATCTTGCCCGATAGATAGGCTAAGACTTCGTGATTGTTTTCCAGCCGCACGCGGAACTGAGTGCCGGGCAAGGCTTCAATCACAGTGCCTTCGACTTGGATTTTCTCTTCTTCTCTTGCCATCCAATCCTCCACACAGAGCCGCTGACAAAGGGACGGCTCTACTCTATTTCTACGTTTTGACGACGCCGAATGCGGCGGATCGCTTTTTTCTTCTGGATGCGGCGCAACTCGCTTTTAGAGACAAACCAGCGTTTGCGGCGCACCGTGCTGAGCACACCGCTTTTGGCGACCTTTTTGCGGAATCGCTTAAGCAACGAGTCTTGCGATTCGTTCGGTCGTAAGGTCACGATTGCCAACGCATTCACCTCCTTCCTACTTCAAGAATGAATAAAAACTCGGCTGTGGTTCGCGCCGGCAGCCGAGTGGAAATAACTTCAGCTTTCAAACCTTCTTCGCTACTTCGCAAGTTCCTCCAATCGGTATCGAAAAAACTGGCGCGAACACTAACCGTAATTGATTATACCGCAAAAGTTAAAAAATGGTGAGAAAAAGCAATAAAAAAAGTCTCTTGGCAATGACCTACTCTCCCAGGGGGTCGCCCCCCAAGTACCATCGGCGCTGACGGGCTTAACTGCCGGGTTCGGGATGTGACCGGGTGTACCTCCGTCGCTCCAATCACCAAGAGACTTTTTTAACGATGTTAATGAACCTAACAACTGAACAGGATCAGGACTCCGAAAAGCTTCGAGTTCTCCGCATCACGGGAAAGCCCTCGACCATTAGTACGGCTAAGCTGAACGCATTGCTGCGCTTACACTTGCCGCCTATCAAGCAGGTAGTCTTCCTGCGGTCTTACCGACTTAACGTCGTGAGGGATCTCATCTTGAGGCGAGTTTCCCACTTAGATGCTTTCAGCGGTTATCTCTGCCAGACATAGCTACCCAGCGATGCCGTTGGCACGACAACTGGCACACCAGAGGTCTGTCCACCCCGGTCCTCTCGTACTAGGGGCAGCTCCTCTCAAATCCCTTACGCCCACAGCGGATAGAGACCGACCTGTCTCACGACGGTCTGAACCCAGCTCGCGTACCGCTTTAACGGGCGAACAGCCCGACCCTTGGGACCTTGTCCAAGCCCCAGGATGCGATGAGCCGACATCGAGGTGCCGAGCGAGGTCGTCGATGTGAACTCTTGGACCTCACCAGCCTGTTATCCCCGGGGTAGCTTTTATCCGGTAAGCCACAGCCCTTCCACTCGGTACTGTGGGATCACTAAGCCCGACTTTCGTCTCTGCTCGACGCGTTGGTCTTGCAGTCAAGCTCCCTTATGCCTTTGCACTCTTCGGCTGGTTTCCATTCAGCCTGAGGGAACCTTTGGGCGCCTCCGTTACCTTTTAGGCAATTCGTTTCGTCATGCACGCTTCAACTTGTATTCCATTGAAGGAATAAGATAAGGTCTTACAATTTCTTCAAACCTTTCTCGTGAACTCCCTTTTACGGCTATCTGCCAGCCTTCAGCCTGCTTGCGGAGATACGTTTCTATTCCAAACTTCGCACCCATCACCCTTATCAGCAATTTAACTTCCTGCTGAGAGTAGCTCTGGGTATTGAAGAGCAGCACCAGCGACTGTCTCCATTTTGCCGAACCATCATCCATGAACCAGTAAGCCAAACTTCTCTCATTGAGAAGACGATGGATCAGCACAGGCACTCGCTTCCTGCCATCCTGATAAAACTGATGAGCATAGAAGCGGAAAGCAGCATGATTTACCGTTTGAAACCACCAGTTGACACTCACAGACTGGGCTGAACGCTTTACTTTTTCCTGTGGAGGAGTTAGCACCCATTCTCGAAATATCTCATATAGATGAAATAGATATTCCTTATGACGCTCACTCTGCTCCACTTTTAGACGATAGGTTCTTCCTCTGTTTTGAGTTTCTAGATGAGCATCTCCTAAGAGGATTCCCACTAGCACTTGTCGTTGGATTTTGTTCAGCCGCAACTTCTGTTTGTCATGTTCCGGTGAATTCGAGTTCACAAGACCCATTATAGCGCATGACGCCCCAATTGGGCTTCCAATCGCTTGGAAGTTCAGACTATCTCATCATCCTTGTCGCCAAGGATGTTCGGCGTATAGTCGTTGAGGGGTCTGTTATCACAGACTTCCCTGCTGATGATCCGCATCGCGCTCATTTTCAGCAACGATTGTTGCTAGAGGCGAATACTGCACCCCTTCTCTGGATACGGAGGTATTTCCAGATGAGAGGACGGATTTTCCAGCATACAGCCGAATTTGCCCCTGACGTCACCGTCAGGGCGCCCCACATTTGAGGCGACCGCCCCAGTCAAACTGCCCACCTGGCACGGTCCCCCACCCGGATGACGGCGTGGGGTTAGGGTCTAGACACGATCAGGGTGGTATTTCACCGGCGGCTCCACCGAGGCTGGCGCCCCAGCTTCAAAGCCTCCCACCTATCCTACACAGACCGAGCCCAAACTCAATGCCAAGCTGCAGTAAAGCTCCACGGGGTCTTTTTGTCCTGCTGCGGGTAGGCCGCATCTTCACAGCCATTTCAATTTCACCGGGTCCTTCGTCGAGACAGTGCTCTAGTTGTTACACCGTTCGTGCGGGTCGGAACTTCGCATTCTCCTCTATGTTGCCATAGAGCGCAGACTATACCTTCATCTCACCGAGCCACCTTAGGAGATCATCCTTTGCTATTCGCCGTTTGCCGCTGGAATTCATGCTGTAGGCGATCTCGATAATCTTTTCGAGAACCCCACTGTTGAGGTGTTGCTTGGCATGAACCAGACGGACAATCTGGGCAAATTTTGCGAAGTCTTGGCTTTTCGAACCTGCCAAGGGATACTTCTCAAAGTGTGGCAAAATTTTTCTCGCCAAATCTGCCACACTGCGCACCTCGTATTTGTAGGTGCGGTCTGCTTTGCTATATCGAATAGCTCCGCAGTGAAAGTAAGTTTGGATATCCTTCAAGAGCGTTAAGTCACGCTGGTTTAGGGCAAGGGAGAAGTAGGGTCGGGTTTCAATCCCAACCGTCAATTTAGAACGGCGGTTGAAACTGACGCCGAACACGCCTTCCCCTTCCACAATCCCCGTGACATACCACGGATGAAGTTTCACCATCTCTCCTTTCTAGCAGGATGTCTCCATAGCAGCCCCGTACACTTTGCAGTGGGTGAGAGCCGGCGTATTGCGCACCGGAGAGGGGTGCGCCTCCCCTTTCGGGTCAGTCGTTACGGGGTCAACCCATTGGCTGGGCGACTTCCCTCGGAGTTACCTGCTTTCCCGCCCGCCGGGTGGCAGGCTTCTCCGATATGAGCCGGCTTTCGGTCATCCCTCACGGGATGATGGGGCAAGTTGGTCACTTACCCGACAAGGAATTTCGCTACCTTAGGACCGTTATAGTTACGGCCGCCGTTCACCGGGGCTTCGGTTCAGAGCTTCGCTTGCGCTAACCCATCCCCTTAACCTTCCGGCACTGGGCAGGAGTCAGCCCCTATACTTCAGCTTACGCTTTAGCAGAGACCTGTGGTTTTGTTAAACAGTCGGTAGAGCCGTTTCTCTGCGGCCCCAGCCAGCTCGACAAGCGAGTTATCTCACCAGCCAGGGCGATCCTTCTCCCGAAGTTACGGATCCATTTTGCCTAGTTCCTTAACGAGGGTTCTCCCGATCACCTTGGGATACTCTCCCCGCCCACCAGTGTCGGTTTGCGGTACGGGCACCTGAGTATCAACACTTAGAGGTTTTTCTCGGCAGCTGAGGCTCGGCCACATCTCCCTCGTTAGAGGGATTACCATCACCTCTCAGGCTCAGACCGCGGATTTGCCTGCGATCTTCATCGCCCTACCGGCTTGGCACGACAGCATCTCCAACCTTCGCTGGCCTACCTTTCTGCGTCACCCCATCGCTCCACCCAGGTGGTACAGGAATATTAACCTGTTGTCCATCGCCTACGCCTCTCGGCCTCGACTTAGGCCCGACTAACCCGACGCGGATTAACCTTCCGCCGGAAACCTTGGGCATACGGTGAACACGTTTCTCGCGTGTTTTACGCTACTCATGCCGGCATTCTCACTTCTGTGGGCCGCATCAGTCCTCACGGTCTGACTTGTGTCTCCCACAGAACGCTCCCCTACTAACCTCCTATGCAGGAGATTCCATAGCTTCGGTGGCAAGCTTGAGCCCCGTTACGTTTTCGGCGCAGGATCACTAGGCCAGTGAGCTATTACGCACTCTTTAAAGGATGGCTGCTTCTAAGCCAACCTCCTGGATGTCTCAGTAACCCCACATCCTTTCCCACTTAGCTTGCACTTGGGGACCTTAGCTGATGGTCTGGGCTCTTCCCCTCTCGACTACGGAACTCATCTCTCGTAGTCCAACTGCCGCGCTGTGGAGTATCGGCATTCGGAGTTTGGTTTGGTTTGGTAAGCGATAAGCCCCCTAGCCAATCCAGTGCTCTACCTCCGATACTGAACGCGCGACGCTAGCCCTAAAGCTATTTCGGGGAGAACAAGCTATCTCCGGGTTCGTTAGGCATTTCACCCCTACCCACAGCTCATCCGAGCACTTTGCAACGTACACCGGTTCGGTCCTCCACGAGAAGTTACTCTCGCTTCAACCTGGCCATGGGTAGCTCACCCGGTTTCGTGTCTACTCCCTGCAACTCAACGCCCTATTCGGACTCGCTTTCGCTACGGCTCCGCCTGTGACTGGCTTAACCTCGCTACAGAGAGTAACTCGCCGGCTCATTCTCCAAAAGGCACGCCGTCACGCGGGCAACCCGAAGGCTACCACCGCGCTCCGACTGATTGTAGGCACACGGTTTCAGGTTCTATTTCACTCCCCTCCCCGGGGGACTTTTCACCTTTCCCTCACGGTACTTGTTCGCTATCGGTCATCAGGAGTATTTAGCCTTGGGAGGTGGACCTCCCTGCTTCCCACAGGATTAGCGTGCCCCGTGGTACTCAGGATCACTGCCGGAAGTCCAGTGCGCTTTCGCATACGGGACTGTCACCCTCTCTGGTCTGCCATTCCAGTACAGTTCTGCTAGCGCCCGGATTGGTAACTTCCTGGAGGCTCCGTAGCACCTCCTGGCAGGTCCTACAACCCCTGTGCTGCAACGCCTACGGGCTTGGCACAGCACAGGTTTGGGCTTTTCCCCTTTCGCTCGCCACTACTCAGGGAATGATCTCTTTTCCTCGGGTTACTAAGATGTTTCAGTTCACCCGGTTGCCTCTCTATGCCTATGGGTTCAGCATAGAGTGCTCAGGGTTCACCTGAGCGGGTTTCCCCATTCGGGAATCTCCGGATCTAGCGCCTGCTGACGGCTCCCCGGAGCTTATCGCAGTCAACCACGCCCTTCATCGGCTCCTGACGCCAAGGCATCCCCCGTGTGCCCTTAGTAGCTTATTCACACGAGATGTATGAACTACGCCTCTTGCGTTCTATTCAGTTGTTAAGGTGCCACCTTTCACTCCCGCTTCACCTGGGAGCATCTCCAGCCACATCTGCTGGCCTTTAGATAGCAACCTCCCGCTGCTACCCAAAAGCCAACCGATCATCTCGCCCCCCCTTCTCGAATGGAGATGAGGGGATTCGAACCCCTGACCTCCTCCGTG
>CALFWB010000061.1 GCA_937928795.1 uncultured Anaerolineales bacterium | reverse complement strand
CCCGCCGTTGTGACCCAATCGCTCAACCCCAAGTTGCTCCACAAAAGCGCCAATCTTCTCGGGTATTGCAGAGAATTGTTCTTCGTTGCGAGCAATAAAGAGCTCAGAACGAGGTAAAAGGCGATGCAATTCCTCTGCAGTGGCAAGGGGATGGACCGGATCCTCTGACCAAGCGACAATCAAGGTTCGTTTTTCTGCCAGCTCTTGGAGCTGTGGCTTGGGGGGCAGATCGCTCCTCCCTGCCCCGCGCAAGATTGCCCATAATGCTCTGCGGGAATAGCGCTGCCAGAGAAGGAGTGTCTGCCGTAAGGCTTCTTGGCGGGAAGCCGCCATCCAACTCGGCAGAGCGCTGCGCAAATCGCGCGCTGCCAAAGCAGCCAACCCTCGGCCACCCAACAGCAACGCCAACGCTGCCGAACGGCGATATTCCCCAGCCTGTTTGGCGCGGCTTTCCCACGCCGTGGGGGGTGAAACCAAGACCAACCCTTCAACCCGTTCAGGTGCCTGTAGCGCAGCATAAATTGCCGTGCTCGCCCCCATCGAGGCGCCACCAGCGATGAAGCTTTTTATTCCGAATTGATCAGCGAGAGAAAGCATATCCGCAGCCAAGCTTTGCCAACGGTAATCCTCCGCTCGATAGGAGATCGGGCTGCTTCCATGCCCGCGTGCATTATAACGAACAAGCCGAATGGAGGGCGGAAACTTATCCCACCCGAACCAATCCAGAATATCCTCGGCTTGCATGGGGGTTAGGAGACCATGCGCCCAGAGGAAAGGTTTGCCTTCTCCCTGAAGGCGAATTTCAAAGGAGCTAGATACCCTTACCACGTTTCTTCGACTTACTCTAGTGAACGTTAAGCGGCTGAATGGAGAAATCTAGCGCACAACCAGAACGGGGCAGGTGGCGCGTTGGATCACATCCTGACTTTGGCTGCCCAGCAGCAGACTCGCTAAAGCGCCTAAGCCACGCGAGCCGACCACAATTAAGTCTACCTCGCGGACTTCGGCTACGCGCAATATTACATCCGCCGCACCCCCTTCCAAAGCCTCGGTCTCCACCGTTTTCGGCGTAAAGCCCACTTCCTGCAAGGCACGCTCCAGCACCTCATTTGCTTCGTTCAGCCTTTCGGAAATCGCCTGTTGTAGATTGGGCTCCCCTAATCCAGCCGGGATCGGCGCGTAAGCATGGACAATCACTAGGTCGGCGCTACAGGTGCGCGCCAGCTCGCCAGCCAATCGGACGGCTTTTAGCGCATGTTCTGAACCATCCACACCGACCAAAATTTTCTTAAACATTCGACACCTCCATTGCTCAGTCCGATGAGATTCTAGTTTGTTCAGCGATCTTTTTTGCCCTTGCGTGGAAAGAATGTCCGCAAAAGCAAATAGCTTTCAGATTTTATCACATCGATTGCGCCAAGTCTGTTTCGGCGGGCTGAAGCTCACAAGGAAAAGTGAGCTGAGAAAGAAAGGATTATCCCGCCCGAATTCTGACCAAATATTTAGAATAGGCAGTTTGCCTAAATTTAAAATACCTCCGCCATGAGGCATGAGGGTGGGTAGTTACAAACTTAACCAGAATTTGGGATCGGAATTCGGATAGGTCACTTCGACAAGCGAGGTGATGAGCAGTCCTACCCTTCTGCCCGAAATCATAAAAACTGCTCGCTTCGTTCGAGGTGACCTGCCAAGCCGGTAAATCTTATCCCAAACTCACGATAACTGAAACCCGCTGAACACGACCGACAAGGGTCACTTTGTGATAAGAGGAAAATAATATTGGTAATCCAGTCCCTGAGGAATATAGAGATGAAAACTGACGATTCCATCCATCACATTGCTATCAATGTTCAAGGTCACGTCTCCCCAAGTTTCATTGTGCCCACCAGCGTATTGGCGTAGCCTTTGCCGATTGTTCCACAATTCATTCGGCAATCCCAAAACATTCCAAACGGTCGCTTCAGAGGCATAAGCAGGAAAAATCCAATGGGCAGCCCAGATCACCGGTGGCGGGTTGGGCAAATCGGCGAATTGGCTCAAAGGCCGCCCGGTGCTATACACCCCTCCGATCATCCCTAACTCATTCATACGCTCCACCCAGCCGTTGATGAACGCCTGCGCAGCCTGATTACATTCCTCGTTGCGAATGTCATAATGCTCCAAATCGTAATAGATCACACTCCCCTGCCCAGCCGCATTGGTCAAGCCCAACCCTTGAGCAACCTGTATTGCCTGCTCGGCCTCGGTGCGCCCTTCCTGATAGGCTTTAGGAGGATATTTGCTCATGCGATATCGATAGTTCGTGCACCGGGCTTGTAAACCCACCCAGGTGGGGATCAAGCCCCAACCTTGCCGACGCAACTGGGCGATGAACTCCGCATTTAGAGCGGTGTTGGGACAAGCGCGATGGATGCCGCCGATATAGAGATTAACCGCTCGGTAAGGGCTGTGCGCCCGCCAGACACTGAGTTGATCCAGCGAAGGCACCTCGCATTTGTCAAACCCGTGCCCTTGCAGCCAAGCAACAAGGGGTGCCTCGGGCTGTTCTTCCCCTAACGGTTGAGACAAGGAGAAAATGGGAGAAATTTCTGTTTCGATCTTTTCTTCCGTGGTTTGAGAAACTTGCCCATCGGGTAAAGTGACCGCCTGCCAAGTCCTTCCTCCATCGGTGGTTGACCACAAGCGTTCCACTCGGCTGCAGCGCATGGCTTGGTGCAAAGCGGTAGAAGGCTGATTGTCTAAGGGTTCGCAACTTCCTTGTTGCTCCAACCTCCAATCCACCCGAGGCGAAACCCTGCCTAGCTCCTCAGCTCCCTCTTCGTGGGGGAGGGAAGATGAGAGGACATCCTGCGACACTTTCAACCAAGTTTGCCCTCCATCGTTGGAGCGATAAAGCTCTTTGCCACTCGGACCTCCATATAACCACAACTCTGTTGGGCTTGCAGCGCGAATTGGTTCAGCGACGGGCAACTCAAACCGTTGCCAAGTGCTGCCACCATCTGACCTTCGATAGAGAAGACCGAGGCTAAAATTGGCACTGCTAGCGATCTTTTGCACCACCCAGAGAACCTCCGCATCCCAAACGGTGAGATAGGCTTGAGCAAAGGGCAGCCAGCGGTCGGCTTCCGTTAGAGGGATAGGCACGGTCGTCCAATCTTTTCCACCGTTCACCGTGCGAGAGAGAAACAGAAAATTCTCCTCTTCGAGTGAATTGCCTACCAGCACAGCCCAGCCGCTTTGGGGATTAATAAACTGCACGGCTGTAAGGCGCAAACCTGCGGACAAGGGTGGGGTTATCTCAGACCATGAGTGTCCCGAGTCGGAGGTGCGGTATAGGCGCTCGCCGAGCCAAATCCATCCTTCTTGTTCGCTCAGGCGGTCAAAAGCCCGAATGCCGGGCGCCGAATGGCTCTCACCTTGAGCAAAGGAAGGCGTAGGCCGGTTGCCCTGAAAGAGAACCAGACCCACGATGAGCCCAATTCCCACCCAGAGCATGATCCTATGGATTTGCCACTTGCGCTGAAAATCCTTCATGCTGGAGGTATTGTACCCTTGAATCTGGCTTGCAAGGGGGCAAGCAGGTTTGCATCTTTGTTAACTTGGAGTATTGCTCGGCGTTGTCGCTTTTTAGCCCATGAAACGACGGAGCGATGCAGCCCTTAAGATCCATTCTCCCAAACGTTCTGAGCGATTTTCCCGCAGCGACTCGGTGATTTCTCGCATGAGGCGAAGGCGCTCGGCACTGGGTTGATAAGGGATTTGCAGACGTTCTACCGCTTAGCAGACTCTAGAAGGTTGATGTTGGGTACTCATACCGCTCGG
>CALFWB010000060.1 GCA_937928795.1 uncultured Anaerolineales bacterium | reverse complement strand
TATTTCACTCCCCTCACCGGGGTACTTTTCACCTTTCCCTCACGGTACTTGTTCACTATCGGTCGCCAAGTGTATTTAGCCTTGGAGAGTGGACTCCCCAGCTTCCTGCCGGATTAGCGTGCCCGGCAGTACTCAGGTACCTGACGGGAGTCATTCCGTTTTCGCATACGGGACTATTACCCTCTCTGGTAGGCTTTCCCACACCTTTCTGCTAACAGAATGATTTGTCACTCCCATGTGTCAGGCCCTACAACCCCATGCCAGCAAGCTGGCATGGTTTGGGCTGTTCCCCGTTCGCTCGCCACTACTAAGGGAATGATCTCTTTTCCTCTGGGTACTTAGATGTTTCAGTTCCCCAGGTTCCCCTCTCCTAGCCTATGGGTTCAGCTAGGAGATGCCGTTGGATCGCAACGGCGGGTTTCCCCATTCGGAGATCCCCGGATCAACGCCTGTACACGGCTCCCCGAGGCTTATCGCAGTGTCCCACGTCCTTCATCGGCACTTGGCGCCTAGGCATCCACCGTAAGCTCTTAGTAGCTTAACTCCGTGATGCGGAGAAATCGAAACTTTTCGTGAATACTGTTGCCTGTTCAGTTGTTAAGGTGCTACCTGATTGCTCAGGAGGCGGTTGAACGCCTGCGGTCGCTCCGACATCTTTCTATCTGTCTGAAGCGCCCCCTGTCGCTCAACCCAATTTTTAGACAAGTCGACCCGGCAAACCGCCGGGCCGTCGATCCCTTGCGATTTTGCCTGCCAATTAACCTTTGTTCGCTTGTCGTGAAACCAAACTTTTTCAAACTCCTTTACATTTCGCTCCGTCAGGTGGAGATGACGGGACTCGAACCCGTGACTTCCGCCTTGCAAAGGCGGCGCTCTCCCAACTGAGCTACATCCCCGGGTCACACAACCCTGCGGGTTGTGGGCCTGACTGGATTCGAACCAGTGACCCCTGCGTTATCAGCACAGTGCTCTAACCACCTGAGCTACAGGCCCAAGGCAACAGCCCTCAACAACTGAGAAGTGATAGAAAGCGACTTGGCTTCCGGCGTCTCTACACCGCTGAGAGACAAAATATTTGGAGTAGAGCTTCACAGAGCAGCTATGCTGCGCCATGTCGCTCGGCACTCTATAGAAAGGAGGTGATCCAGGCGCACCTTCCGGTACTCCTACCTTGTTACGACTTCGTCCCAGTCACCAGCCCCACCCTCGACGGCGCCCTCCCTTGCGGGTTAGGCTACCGGCTTCAGGTGTTGCCAGCTCCCATGACGTGACGGGCGGTGTGTACAATCCCCGGGAACGTATTCACCGCACTAATGCTGACGCGCGGTTACTAGCAACTCCGGCTTCATGTAGGCGAGTTGCAGCCTACAATCTGAACTTAGACCGGCTTTAGGGATTGGCTCTACCTCGCGGCTTTGCAACCCATTGTACCGGCCATTGTAGCGTGTGTGTAGCCCCGGATATAAAGGCCATGCTGACTTGACGTCATCCTCACCTTCCTCCGACTTTATATCGGCAGTCCTGTATGACACTTGTAACATACAGCGAGGGTTGCGCTCGTTGCCGGACTTAACCGGACATCTCACGACACGAGCTGACGACAGCCATGCAGCACCTGTACAGGCTCCCCGAAGGGTCGGTCACCTTTCGGATCCCTACCACCTGTATGTCAAACCCGGGTAAGGTTCTTCGCGTAGCAACGAATTAAACCACACGCTCCGCTGCTTGTGCGGGGACCCGTCAATTCCTTTGAGTTTTAACCTTGCGGCCGTAGTCCCCAGGCGGTGGACTTAACGCGTTAGCTGCGGCACCGACAGGTTTTACCCCACCGACGCCAAGTCCACATCGTTTACGGCTAGGACTACCGGGGTTTCTAATCCCGTTCGCTCCCCTAGCTTTCGCGTCTGAGCGTCAGGAATGGCCCAGGAGGCCGCCTTCGCCACTGGTGTTCCTCCCGATATCTACGCATTTCACCACTACACCGGGAATTCCACCTCCCTCTACCATCCTCGAGTTCGACAGTATTGAACGACCTCTCCCAGTTGAGCCGGGAGCTTTCACATCCAACTTACCGAACCGCCTGCACGCGCTTTACGCCCAGTAAATTCGGATAACGCTTGCCTCCTACGTTTTACCGCGGCTGCTGGCACGTAGTTAGCCGAGACTTATTCCGGGGATACTGTCCTTCCTCATCTCCCCGAAAAGCGCTTTACGACCCGAAGGCCTTCATCGCGCACGCGGCGTTGCTGCATCAGGCTTTCGCCCATTGTGCAATATTCCCTACTGCTGCCACCCGTAGGTGTATGGCCCGTGTTTCAGTGCCATTGTGGGGGGTCACCCTCTCAGGCCCCCTACCCGTCGTCGCCTTGGTAGGCCGTTACCCTACCAACAAGCTGATGGGACGCAGGCCCCTCCCGAAGCGGATTGCTCCTTTAGTCAGCCAGCCTCTAACCTCGCTGACCACATGGGGTATTAGCAGCCCTTTCGAGCTGTTATCCCCCTCTTCGGGGCAGGTCACCAACGCGTTACTCACCCGTTCGCCACTAGGAGGTCCGTATTGCTACAAACCTCCCCGTTCGACTTGCATGTATTAGGCACGCCGCTAGCGTTCATCCTGAGCCAGGATCAAACTCTCCGCAAAAAAAATTTTCGTATCTTTCGATACGTTGCTTACGGATGTTGACCGGAAGCGCAAGGTTTCACTTTCTATCACTCTTCAGTTGTTAAGGTGCTGTCTTTGAAGCGAGTTGGGAGTATACCAGCCTCGCCTGCGCCTGTCAAGGATTTTAGAGACAAAATACCGATGTCTTTGGACATCGGCCGTCAGACCGAACAAACTTTCCAGTTCTGGTCTCTGACGCAGGGGCGTCTCTTCAATTGTAAAGGATCATCCCTGTGCGGTGAGATCCGATTTGGGTTTCTTGCAAGCTTTATTATACCGATTTGATGCCACCTGTCAAGGGGTTTTAAGCCATTTTAATCTTTGATGATGCGATTAATATCTATTAATGCTAGACTTTACCCTTCTTTGCTTTCCATCTCTTGCCGTCCTACCAACGCCCGCAACAGGGTGTTCGGGTCGGCATACTCTAAATCCCCTCCGACCGGCAAGCCACGCGCCAACCGCGTAACTCTCACCCCAAGAGTTTGGAGACGCTGTTTCAAGTACATGGCTGTCGCCTCCCCCTCCAGACTGGGGTTGGTCGCCAGAATCACTTCTTCGATCGGCTCGTTTTGAATGCGCTGCACCAGTTCGGCTATCCGTAAATCGTGCGGACCGACTCCTTCGATCGGCGAGAGCACGCCTTGCAAGACGTGATAGAGGCCGCGATAGGCGCCTGAGCGCTCAATAGCAATCACATCCAAGGGCTCTTCCACCACACATAACAACTCACTTTGCCGCGTGCGGTCCAAACAAATTTCACAGGCGTCCTGCCCAACCGCCATGATGTGAAAGCAGCGCGGGCAGGTGGTCGTTTCGGTCTTCAAAGCCAACAACGCATTGGCAAGATCAACACTTAGCTCCTCCGGCGCACGCCAGAGATAAAAAGCCAAGCGCGAGGCCGTTTTTGGGCCGATGCCCGGCAAGCGGCTGAGGGCATGAACCACATCTTGCAGCGGTTTCGGCAAAGACATTGCTTAGAAGGACAAACCGCCGGCGAGAGGACCTAACCGCTCCGCAGCCAGCTCGCGGCTCTGCTCCAGCGCAGCATTAAAGGCCGCTAACATTAGGTCTTGGATCATTTCCACATCGCCATCTTGCAGAAGTTGCGGGTCGATCTCTACGGCGGTACAGCGTTGGTCGCCGGTTAAGGTAACCTTGACCGCGCCGCCACCAGCCGTCGCCGTGATCGTCTCTTGGGCAAGCTGCTCTTGCGCCAGTTGGAGTTGTTCTTGTAACTTTTGCAATTGCTGCATCATTCCCATTTGCCCCATACCTTTTGGAGCTTTGTAACCTTTCGCCATTGCTTCCTCCTGACAAAAATCATTCCTGAACGTCAACGATTTCACCTCCCAAGCGCAACGCCTCCGCAACCACACCGTCTTGCTCGACCCCTTGCGGCAGCTCATCGGCTTGGATACCGCGCAACAGGCAACGAATTTCGACCGGGCATTGTAATACCTTGGTAATCACTCGATTGACCAGAGCTTGCGCCTCGGGACGCTCCATTTTTTGTTTGGCAAATTCGCCATTGAAGACCAAAAACAATTGCTTGCCTTTCACGGCAGCCGGCTTGCAGGAATTTAAGAGGGCTTCCACGCTGGGGTTTTGGCTGCGCACCAACAGGCGAACTTCACGCCAATGAGCTTGCACCGCCTCAAGGGTTAATCCTGTCTCTTCACCAACTCCAGCCCCAACCATAGGAGGTGAGCTGACTTCCCGCTCCTCTTGGGCAGTCTCTTGTGTCGCTTTTTGCCCTTTTGCCATCGCTTTTGGTGCTGGTGCAGCGGACGCCCTGCCTGTCGTCAGCGATGGGATCGTTGCCGTTGCTTTTGTCCGCTCGGCTTGGCGAGCTTGCAAGGCTTCCAACAGAGCCATTTCAAGCGGCAGGGCTGCTAACCAAGTCAGGCGCGTTTCGGTGGCAGCCGCTTGAAAAGCCCGCAACAAGGCAAGTGTTTGGGGGAGGGTCAGTTTTTGGGTTTGTTCGGCAAGCTTTTGTCTCATTTCCTGAGGAACTTCCACGGCACGGGCGTTGCCAACCTTGACCAAGAGCAGGTTACGCAAATGTTCGACCATTTGGCGCGCAAAGACCCGCCCATCGGCACCGCTGTCGAGGGTTTGATGGAGGATTTCCAGACCTTTTGCGGCATCCTCATTCAAGATCGCTTCGGTCAGGTCAATGATCGCCTGACCGGCCACCGTTCCGAGCAACTGGTTGACCCACTCAACCGTGATCGGCTTGCCGGCTGCCGCCAATTGATCGAGCAGCGAAATGGCATCGCGCAGACTGCCTGTCGACTGGCGGGCAATCACCTGCAAAGCGGCCGTTTCGACCGCAATATTTTCCCGCTGAGCAATTTTTTCTAATTGGGCGACCATCTCAACCAGCGGAATGCGCCGAAATTCATGCCGTTGGCAACGCGAGAGAACCGTGGCCGGGATTTTATGCACTTCCGTGGTCGCCAAGACAAAGATGGCATGGGGCGGCGGCTCCTCCAGGGTTTTCAGCAGGGCGTTGAAGGCTGCCGTGGAAAGCATGTGCACTTCATCGATGATATAGACCTTGAACTTGCCCTGATTGGGGGAAAAGTTGATCTTATCCCGCAGCTCACGCACATCGTCCACGCTGGTGTTCGAGGCGGCATCAATCTCGATCAGGTCCAAAAAACGCCCTTCTTGGATGGCTGAGCAATTCAGACAGGTGCCGCAGGGTTTGCGGTCACCTTCCTCGGCGAGGCAATTGAGGGCTTTTGCGAGGAGGCGCGCCGTGGTGGTCTTGCCGGTGCCGCGCGGGCCGGCAAAAATGTAGGCATGGGCGAAGCGCCCGCTGGCTACGGCATTGCGCAAGGTTTGGACAACATGCCCTTGCCCAACGATCTCCTCCCAGTTGGTCGGGCGCCACTTTCGATAGAGGGTCTGGGTCATGGATTTCCTTCGAGTTCGGCTTGGCAATCTAATACAGGTAAATGAAAGTGCGTCAGCGGCACCTCGATATTATACCTGCGGATGCGCCGATTCAGGTCTTCGATTTGTTTTTCTAACCGAATTTTCTCCCGTTTCCCCCATGCGTCGTTCCAACGCGGGGATTGGCGGAGCTGAGCGACCCGTTGGCGCAGGGTTTCGATTTCTTGCACCAATTCGCGGCGCATTTCAATCCAGGGTAGGGTAAAGCCACTCGAGCGCAGGAGGTGAAAGGCTAGTTGCAATTCGGGGGGTGTGAATGGATTCTCTTCCCATTGGATAGGCCTCCCCTTGCCTTTGAGGTTCTCAAATTCGCCGCGTTCGATCGCCTCACGGATGCGCTCTTCAACCCAACGCATCTTTTCCTCCTCAAGGGATGGTATAGGTTGAGATGACCTCGCCGCGCTCGTTCAACAGCGTGGCTGTCTCGCCCGAGCGCCACAACGGCGTTGCTAAGCCCCAATACAAATCCACTGGCGTGACCGTGCCCGTGGTCGTCCAGACATTGATAGCGCCATCCTCATAGAGCGCCAATTCCGGAAAGACGAAAACATTGCCGTCCTCATCGGTCAAGCGCCAGTCTTTGAGCAACAGAACTCCGCTACCCACCCGCGTGATAAAAACGCGTTCGGTAGCTAGATCGCCCATCCCAATCACGCTGCTAATGATTGCGCTGGGTGGCTGAGCACCAGGCACCAAGGTCGGGGTAGCACCAATGGGCGAAGGGGTGATCTGCGCCGCGGATTGAAGCGGCGCTTCGGGGGTAATCGGGATGTAGATCGCCATACCGACGCTAATGGCATTCGGGTCTTTCAATCCATTGGCTTTCAGAAGCGTCTCCACACTCACCTGGTATTTATCGGCGATCTGCCCTAGCGTATCGCCTTCGCGGACGATATATTCATCCATGAGGATCGCCGGGGTGACAGTGAAGGGCGCTGGTTGATCGCCTGCCCCACCTGCAACGGGGATAGGCTCAGTTTTCAAAAGCTGGTCTGCCCCGACCGACGGCGCGGGATGGGTGAGCTCCCAAATCCACAAGACCGTTAGGGTAACTGTGGCCGAGAGGATGGCATTGAGCAAGAGAAAAAGGAGGGCGCGCTTCCAAGGTTGCATAGAACCGATCTCCTTTCTATGATAGCACAAAAACCAAGCAACCGTTGGAAAATTTTGGCTAGAGGTGATTGTCATCTTGCAGATGACAATCACATACCAGAGTCGCCCCGGCAATGCTATGAAACCCCATTTTTACCATTTTTGAAACAGTAACGATTGTCCGTGTGGGATTGCGCCATGCACTCGTACACGGCAAACAGCGTTATGTGCCAGGGCGTGACGACTCTTTCCGACTGGGCTGTCGGCAATGACGTTGGCCCGACCGCAGGCGAGATCAAACAAATGCGTGCCACCACGGTCAAACCCCTGCTCATCAGGCTGCTTTTGCCGATCTTGGCGCTCCTCACCCTCTATCTGAACCGCACTCCACTCCCCCCTTGGAGAACTTCATGACTTCAGAATTTCTCACCGAGTCAAACGCACCGAAACCCTACCAAGCCTCGCAGATCGTGCTCGAAATCGAGCTAGAAACCCAAGCCGGTTCCCCGCTTTCGCAGCCCGATTTTGACGACGCGCTCGGTGAAACGCCCTGACCCAGCAGCTTCCTCCCCTCTCCCCTCGTGGGAGAGGGGCCGGGGGTGAGGGCAAATCTTCTCCAATCTTACAAAACTGTAGAGTCAAAATCGGTTAATTTTCCTTAAAATCTAGTTAACATCTACATGCTTCTCTCTTGCACGAGAAGCCGATCCTTGCTCTTGAAGGAAGACCAAGATGAAAAACAAACCCTCATTTCCCTTGTTAATCCCCGGTTTTGCCTTTTTGAGCGCCCTTATTTCGCTTATCCTGTTGTTAGGGCTCTTCTCCGTGCAACCTGCTCAGGCAGATGGCAGCCGCGAGCTCAATGCCAACGGTGGCAAGCGTGCCTTGACCGAATGGCGCACTAATAAGACGGCTGGACTTTATCGGCGCACCTTTTTCCGCGTGTATGCTCGTGCAGGTGAGTCGATCTTGATGGGTTCAAGCGCGATTGGCGTGGGCTCGGGCGATATCGTCCTGTATCGTCCCAACCAAATCTCCTCTTCCCAAATTGCGCCAACCACTCTGAACAGCATCAGCCCAGAGTTCAAATGCAGCACATATCGACAGTCTAACCCCGGCGCAGGAGAGTTGAACACGCGGACAAAAGAACTGGCTGGACCCCTGCCAGCCGTTGGAGGATACACACCCTGTGTTTACCTCGTGCCTCAAACCGGGGTGTATTGGGTAGCCATCTACGGGCCTGACGGACCAAACGGAAGCAGCGACGGGGATGCCGGCACGATTGACGTCCCAAACGTGAGCGCCAGCCAGCGCAGCGGCGTCTCCATGTGGGATATCACTGTGCGTTCTGCTGAAGGGGTGAACATCCCAGGCAGGGTGTTTGTGGATTATCTCGCCCAGATCACAGCCGGGAATGGGATCTCACGGCGCGTTTTCTCCACCGTGTATGCCGTTACCGCCGATGGCTTTATTTATCAGGTGGATTTCCGCGGTCTCGATCCCAACGGCTATATCTTCTACGGCAACCGCGTTGGCTTCTTAGACCCAGACGGCAAAACCCCCCTTTACCATGATGTGGTCGGCACAGACAATCAATTGACCACCCTGCTAGGCGGAGTAAAACTTGCTCCAGCCGAGGCAAAAATCTTCTTTCAATATCCAGCCGCCGATTTGCCAGCCGAGATTCTGCCCAGCCCAGCCCCACCGGCAATTACCAATGTGGCTTTTCAAGGCTCGGCGGGAGGTAATGATGCCTATTACACCAGCGGCGGCATTTTTACCTATCAAGGCACCATCGGAGGCATTAACCAAATTGTGATCAGCCGTGATGGAACCAATTTTGACCCAACCAAGCCAGAAAACCGTGTGATTTACGCTCAATCGGTCGCCGGGGTCAATACGGTTGAATGGGACGGCAAGGATAATCAAGGCAATCCGTTCCCGGTCGGAGTCAACTTCACCTATAAGATGACCTTTCACGCCGGCGAATATCACTTCCCCATGCTAGATGTAGAGAACAGCATGTTGGGCGGCCCGACCATCACCCTGCTCAACCCGATCAATGGAACTTGCCCTTATGCCACTTGCCGCCATGCCTTTTACGACGACCGTGGCTACCGCGTTTCAAGCGGCGCAACCGTTGGCACCCCAGGCGTTGTTTTACCCGGAGCTGGTGCCCCTTCTATCCCCTATAGCGATCCGTTGAACGGTTTTGATACCGCCACCACGCAGCGCGCCTTTGGCAATGACGGCAGTAACGGTTTTGGCGACCGCAAAGGGCTTGATCTATGGACTTACTACCCCATTGATCCGATCACAAGCACCTTAGACGTTGTCCCTCAAACGTCTCAAGACTTGCGCATTACCAAGACGGCTACAGGCGTTTTTGACATCGGCGCGAACGGCGGCTTATTTCAATTAACGGTCAGCAACGTTGGCTCTTCCATCGTGCCGGGCAGTGTGACGGTCACCGATACCCTGCCTGCCAGTCTAATTAATCCTCTGGCTTCTGGAACAGGATGGAGCTGTAGCACCAACGCCCAAACCATCGAATGCACCCATCTCAATAACAGCGGACTGAATCCCGGCGCTAGCTTGCCCCCCATCACCGTGAATATGACGGTCACCGAGAGCGCTGCACCGCAAGTTAGCAATACCGCCAACTTGAAGAGTGCTTACGACAGCAACGCCGGCAACAATTCTTCAACCGCCATCGCCAATGTGCGCAGCGCCGATTTGCAGGTGACCAAAGCAGTCGATAACCCCAATCCCACCGAAGGCGATTGGGTGACCTTCACCATTACGGTCACCAATAAAGGACCTTATGAAACCGATTCGGTCGTCATCCGCGATCTTCTCCCCAGCACGTTAACCTACCAGAACGCCTCAACCAACAACGGAAGCTACAACCCCTCCAGTGGCGAATGGACACTTGGCACGCTGCCCAACCAAGCTTTTGCCACCTTGACTTTGACCGCTAAAGTTAATCCCCTCACCGCTGGGCAGACGATTCAGAA
Source organism: uncultured Anaerolineales bacterium (assembly GCA_937928795.1). Classification (GTDB taxonomy): domain Bacteria; phylum Chloroflexota; class Anaerolineae; order Anaerolineales; family UBA4823; genus NAK19. The sequence continues at coordinate 23,926 of CALFWB010000060.1, read as the reverse complement.
CACCGCCACGCGCACGGCTTCCAGCCCTTATGACTACAACCCAGCCAACGACAGTGCCAGCGTCAGCTTGACGGTCAAACCAACCATCTTGCAAGGCTTTGTTACTGACGCCGCCAGCGGTGCCCCAATTTACACCGCTACGGTAACGGTGATCGACTCACAAAACAACCTTTATACGGTCAACACCGACAGCGACGGCTTTTATCAAGTCATCGGATTAGCTCCTGGCGCGGCAACCATCCAAGCCAGCCATGCACAATACCAAACCTCCGAGTCGGTGGCTAAAACGATCCAATCTGGCGCCATCAACGTCCAAGACCTGCAACTGAAAAACGCTGACCTGCTGGTGCTCAAGAGCAACGGCAAGACCGCCGTCCAATTGGAAGATACCCTCGTTTACACTATTACGGTGCAGAACAGCGGCAGCCTGACCGCCACCGCTGTCGTCATTACCGACACGATGGCAAGCAGCTTGAAGTTCCTTGACTGTTCATCAAGCTGTGTCCACAATGGGCAGCAAGTTGTATGGACACTTCCAAATCCGCTTCTGCCCGGCGAGAGCGCCACTCTCAACTTAACCGCCTGGTTGACGACCACCCAATCCATTACCCAAACCTATAACTATGTCTTTGTCCGCACAGCCTCGCCTGAAAGCGACATCACCGATAACGAGGTGAGCGATAAAGATCCGCTGGTCTTTGCGCCTAATTTAGCCATCCAGATTGACGACTCCAAAGCAACCGTTCTTGCGGGAGAGACGATCACCTATACGCTTGACTACCAAAACCTAGGCAACCGAACCTCTGGAAATATCACTGTAACCGTTCAGTTACCGCCAGAGTTGGTCTTCGAGTGGGCGCAAGGGAGCTATCAATATGACGGAAATAGCCGCTCCCTCACTTGGAGTCTTAGCCCCTTGGCAGCCGGCACTTCAAGCTCGTTAGCTTTTCGCTGTCAGGTTGCGGCGCAAGCCTTGCCGGAAACCATTCTCACCATTCCTGCTGCGATCACCGACGATGGTAGTCAAGGCGCAGATATTGACCTCTCGAATAACACTTCGAGTGACAGTGATCGCGTCGTCCGCCCGGTAGTGCTTCTGACCAAAACGATGAGCGAACCCGCCCGACCGAATGAGCCGCTCACGGTCACCCTAAGATATGAAAACGCCTCCGATACGCCGGCAACGAATGTAGTTATCACAGACACCCTGCCTGCCAACACCTCTTATGTCCTAGGCTCTTGTAAGCCTTCAGATATTTGTTCAACCTCAGGCGGTCAAGTGGTCTGGAATGTGGGCAACCTATTGCCCCAAAGCGGGGGCGAAGTCTCCTTTGTCCTCATTCCCAGCCTGTCGGCTGGCGGCGCAGCGACGGTTGAGCCATCGTTTGGTAGCTCAGGCAGTGGCGGGCAGGTAAATATCAAATCCAAGGTCGGGGCAAGTTACCTGAAGGGCATCTGGCAAGGACCGAATCCCCTCGGACCAGCCGGCTGGAATCTCAACCCCCGTCAAACAACCTTTAGTGACTCAGGTTGGACATCACCCGCTTCTGCCACTCGGGAAATGTATTGGTATGACGAACGAACGCTAGGCGCCGATTGGGTGACCATGAATACGGAGGGTCAACTGGATCCCAACTACACCTTCTTTCGCGCTAAGGCTTGCGTGCCGCTCAACGCCACGGGGATTACAACGACCCTCACCCTAGCCGGAGACGACGTTTCGGATATCTATCTCAATGGGGTCTATCTAGGTCAGCAAATCGGTGGTGGTGGAGTGAGCAACTTCTTTGACAACCAAGCCGCTCAAGGGGGACTGAACTTATTGGCTGTGCGCCTGTTGAACAACCGCCATGGTGGTCACCTTCCTTTTGGCGGTCAGGATCACTCTGGATTGCTCTTCGATTTGACCCTAGCGTGGAGTGAAACGCGCTCCTTCGTCAAGGTGCCCAGAATTTTGAAAGCCGGTCAAACCGTGACGTTTACTGCCAATGCAGCATTGCTGGGCGGTGTTGCACCGCTTGAATACCGTTTTGAGTTCGGCGACGGTCAATCCCAAGGCTTTTCAACCAACTCCAGTGCGCAACATGCTTACAACCTGCCTGGGGAATACACGGCTGTCGTGCGCGCTCGTGACGCAGGCGGATGTGAGGCGCAAGAGAGCATCCCGATACGGGTGCTTTCTGACGAAGTGAATCTAATTGCCAACCTTGCAGGGGCAAACTACGCAAGTGCAAGCGGCACTGTCTATCAAACGCTCAGCGGGGCAGCCGTCGACCTTCCTCTCTCTGATCTTGCTTTGCGCAAATCCAGTTTGCCTAATCCCGTGGTTGCCGGCGATGTGTTGACCTATACGCTGACCGTGACTAACAAAGGCACACGCACGCTGACTCGGCTCACCTTGCTTGACCCGCTTCCAAGCGCTCTGATTGCACCCCAATATACGCCGAGCAGCGGTCAATATGACCCGCAAAGTGGCGAATGGACGGGTATCTCGTTGGCGCCAAATGGCTCACTCACGCTCACCATTCGCGGACAATTGGACCCTCTCTTTAGCGGTCAGCTCCTCAACAGTGCTCAGGTCAGCACCGACCAAGCCACTGAGCAAAACCCAAGCGATAACTCCGCTCAAGACGCACAAGACACCAATCGCTATGCCGATCTAGGGGTGCAGGTGAGCGGCGTGCAGAGCGGACGCTGGATTACCTATACGATCACAGTTTCCCACCATGCGATCAGTGGTCTGACGCAATTCAAGCTGATCGATGTGCTACCGAACGTCATCAGCAGTCCGACCTATACGCCTAGCATCGGTGAATATAATCCCGACACCGATACCTGGAGCGGGATCACCTTCCTGACCGGTGATGAGCTCACCCTTACGGTGGTGGGTATCCTGCCGCCGAACTACCAGTCCAATGGGCTGACTTACTCGGTTTCAGTGGAAACCCCCGATCCAATTCTCGATCCGGAGCCCAATAACAATACGGCAAACTACACAATGAGCATCAGCCCGACTTTGGTCCGGGTCGCTCAGTTCAGGGCAAGCTCACCGCCGACGTCGCCTCTCTGGGTGCTTATTCTGATATTCGCCCTGTTGGGCAGCGTTAGGACCGTTAAGTTCTGGCGCAATAGGAGAGCCTCATGACGTTAAATTTACCGAACCAGACAACGGATAAACCAAACCCCTACCAAGCGCCGCAGATCGTGCTTGAAATCGAGCTAGAAACCCAAGTCGGTTCCCCGCTTTCGCTGCCCGATTTTGACGACGCGCTCGGTGAAACGCCCTGACCCAGCAGCTTCCTCCCCTCTCCCCTCGTGGGAGAGGGGCCGGGGGCGTTGCCCTGAGCTGGTCGAAGGGTGAGGGCAATCTCCCCTCGCCCTCTGGGAGAGGGGCTGGGGGTGAGGGCGCAGGTCGAGTAGGGCGCCAGCCCGTACCGAGACCACCCAACCACTGTGGGTTTCGATACGCTCGCTGCGCTCACTACTCAACCCGCCGGTTGCCTCTGCGGGTCGAGTAGGGCGTCAGCCCGTACCGAGACCACCCAACCACCGCGGGTTTCGATACGCTCGCTGCGCTCACTACTCAACCCGCGCCTTTTCCCTCATCCCCAACCCTTCTCCCTTATGGAGAAGGGCGAACCAGCCCCCCTCTCCCCTTGTGGGAGAGGGGACGGGGGCGTTGCCCTGAGCTGGTCGAAGGGTGAGGGCAATCTTCCCGTCTCCCTCTGGGAGAGCGCCGGGGTTGAGGGCTTCCTCCCTCACCGAACGCGTCGTTTCCACTCTTCCTTAAGCTGCAATTCGCGCGGGCTTTGACCCGAATTGAGATTCAGGAAATCCATCAACAAACGGTTAAACTTTGCGCTTTCCTCCAACATCGGATAGTGAGCGCAGGAGTCCAAAACCATCCAGTGGGCACTTTGTGGTAAATGCGCTAGCTCCTCCCCCTCGGGCAAAAGTACTAAGGGATCGTTAAGGCCATAAACTAAAAGTGAGGGAATCGAGAGGAAAAGCAAACTCTGATCGAAGGAAACATCCTGCAAGTCCTCCACCGAAGCGCGAATAGCCTGAAAATCGGCTTTACGGGCTTCGAGACGCGCTGCTTCACTCACCGCATCTGCTTCAGTCAGCAACCATTCGGCTAAATCGCCAACGTTCGCCGAAGCCAGGCGACCATTCAGTCTGGTAGGCTTCAAAGGTAAACCGATCAAGAGCAACCGATCGACCTGTTGTGGCGCTTGAGCGGCAAATTGCAAGGCGATGAGGGCACCTAAGCCATGCCCGACGAAAGCAACTTTCCCAATCCCCATCGCATTCAAAAATTCCTGCACCAGTTCAACCTGAGCGTTGAGCGAATAATACTCTGCGGTCTTTGCCGTATCACCAAAACCCCATAGGTCTAAAGCGTAGGTGCGAAAGGCAATCGAAGCAGTCTGCATGGCTGGCACCCAATAGCGCCAAGAGCCAACCCAGCCGTGCAAAAATAGCACTGGCTTTCCCCGCCCAAGTACTTCATAATGTACCACTTGATTGCGCAGAATGACAGCGCTCATCCTAGCGACCAGCCAAAATCTTGTTCACCTGTTCGATCAGTTGATCGGGCGAAAAGGGCTTGAGCAAATATTGGTCTGCTCCGGCCTCCAAACCATCGCGAATTTCCGACTCTTGTCCCTTGGCGGATAAAAAAACCACCGGGATCTTTTGGGTTTGCGGATCGGCTTTGAGTTCCTTGCAGACTTGATAGCCGGTTAGTTTGGGCATTCGCACGTCCAATAACACTAATTGAGGATTATGAGTCCGGGCAGCTTGTAAGGCTTCTTCGCCATTACTGGTGGTGATCACCTCGTGCCCGGCAAATTGTAGGGTAAAGGCGATCAAGTCGCGGATGTCGCGTTCGTCTTCTGCAATTAAGATTTTTGCCATGAGCTTTCTCCATCGGTCTCGAGCGGCTGCAAGGCGCTTGTGACAATCGGTAATGTGAAGGAAAAAGTGCTCCCTTCGCCCTCAATGCCTTTGCTTTGTACCCAGATTTTTCCACCATGCATCTCAACCAGTCTCTTGACAATGGATAACCCCAAACCGGTGCCATAGGTTGCCAGAACGTGCGGATTCTCACCGCGATAGAAGCGCTCAAAGATACGCTCCTGCAAGGCTGGCGGAATACCCACCCCTTGATCAATCACATCCACCCGCACAACCGTATCCTCAGCGTGTAGTTGAACTTGAACCGTTCGCCCCGCATCGGAATAATGATAAGCGTTCTCCAGCAAGTTATCGAGAATTTGCATCACCCGTTCGGGATCACCTTGGACAAAGGGAATCGCTCCTTCAACGTGAAGTTCAAATTGCATGGGTTTATTTTCGCGCTCTGCCCGCTCTCGGATGAAAGACAAAGACTGTTTCGTGAGGTCTACCATATTTAAGGGTTGCAAACTGAGCCCTGCTTTACCGGCTTCGATGCGCGAAATATCCAGCAAATCGTTGACCAAAGCGGCCAAGCGTTCAATATTGCTGCGGACGATCTCCAAAAAGCGGGTCTGTTGTTCACTTAATGCTCCCGCTGCTCCCATCAACAGAATTTCAACATATCCCTTAATCGAGGTCATCGGGGTACGCAACTCATGGCTCACTGTCGCCACAAACTCCGATTTCAGGCGGTCAACTTCGACCTGATGCGTAATATCGCGGAAAACCGAGACCGTGCCAAGAAAATCGTTACGCAGAAAGACCGGCGCCAGACTCACGGCAACGACTTTCCCGTTATCCAGTTCGATTTGCTCGGAATAGACCTCTTGAGCTGAATAAGAATTGGGCTGGCTTGACCAGGCTTCAATGGTCTGTGTCCACATGCTTGCACTGCGGGCGAAAAGCCCACTGAATTGATCCAGGTTTTTCCCCATTACATCTTTGCGCGAGAGGTTCAAGATGCGTTCTGCCGAGGCATTAAACAAGGTGATTTTCCCGGCTGAATCGGTCACCAAAACGCCATCGGCGACTGCTTCGAGGATAGCTTTCGAGCGGCTGGTTTCAATTTGCTGATTGCGCAGCATCACCCCAAGGTCTTCTGCTTGGTCGCGGATCAAGCGGTACAATTCAGCATTGTTTACCGCAATGGCCATCTGATTTGCGGCCGCCAGGACCAGATCCAATTGATCGGAGGTGAAATGATGCGGCTGGCGATGGAAGAACAGCAAGGCTCCTAAAGCTTCCTCGCCCACCATCATCGGTACGGCAATGGCGCTGCGATGTTCGCCTAGCTGGTTAGACACTTGAACCCAGCGCGGGTCCTCGCGCACATCTGGAATCAGGGCTGGCTGGCGGTGCTTAATCACCCAACCAGCTAAACCTTCATTGACCTTGAAGGGCGAGAGCTTTCCACCAAAGGGAGGCGCCGCCGCGTAGCCTAAAGAAGCCAGATGGTACAGCCACGGAGAGTCGGAGCGCACGACCATGACAGAAACTTGTTCGGCACCTACCAACTCGTTTAAGACTGGCAACACTTGGTTAATCACATGTTCCAAATCAAGGCTGGCGGTCAATTCGGTGGCGATGCGCAGCAAAATTTGCGTGCGCTGATGCTCGGAAGCCAGTTGCAAGGTACGTTCTTGGACGCGTTTTTCCAGCTCTTCGGTCAGGCGCCGCGTCTCGGCGTAAAGACGGGCGTTCTGCAAAGCCACTGCCGCTTGGTTAATCACGGTGCGCGCCAACTCCACCTTTTCAGGAGCAATCCGCCCGGCAGTTTGTGAATAGATCAAAATCACGCCATGCAACGTTTCGGCAGTAGCTAAAGGCAAAGCGAGCAGGGAGTGGATATGGCGCAAGGTAAAAAGCTCTTGCAAAGCGCTCAGCTCATCTTCTTGGCTTACATCCTCAGTAAAGAAGAGCCCTAAACTTTCCCGCAACCGATCAAACAAGGGAACAGGAGCAACGGGCAAGGGATAATGATCCTCATAGGTCGGTTGTTCGGCAACCATAATGGGCAAATCGGATGAATCCAACAAGACAGCCATGACCCCGCTTGCTGAGGTAACTTGCAGGACTTCTTCAATAGTTCGGTGGATAATTTGCAGCGGGTCGAGCGTTTGGCTGAGGTCTTGCGACAGCCGGTTTAACATCGCTAGCCGCTGGGTTTGTTCGGTCAACTCGACTGCACGGGAAAGGCTCTCTTGGTAGAGACGCGCGTTTTCCAAAGAGACTGCGGCTTGAGACGCAAAAGCGGCTGCAATTTGGACCGTTTCTTCGTTAAAAAAGCCGATCCCCTGCTTCTCCAGCGCGATCACTCCCAAAACCTTCCCTCCTACGGCTAAAGGTAAACCCAGCCAAGAAGTGGGGGATTGTTCCCCCAATCTGGGGAAACGGGGGTCGAGCAACGTGTTTGACACCGAAATAGGCTGCGCCGTCTCGATCATCTCTGCCAGCAATTGGCTATCCTCGATGGCAACCGCCAAGCCAACCCGTTGCTCCTGATCGGCAAAGCCGCGGGCATCGGCTACGACCACCTGCTCTCCTTCTCTCAACCATAACGTGCCGGTGTCATACGGCACAATGGCATGCAGCTCATCCAACAGCGCAGCGATCAAGTCACCCGGCTCTAACTTGGCAGTGATAGAGGCAGAGACATTGGTGAGAGCCTGAAGCTGGGCGGCTCTCTGCTGGGAAGCTTGGAACAAACGCGAGTTCTCCAAATACAGGGCAGCTTGTTGACACAACGAAGCCGCCAAGGCCACATTTTCACTTCCAAAGGCGGAGGGGAAGCGGAAATTATCCAACACCAAAACGCCAATGGAAGCCATTTGCGCTGAGCCCTTCAAGGGCATCACCAGACAGGAAATGGGGAGGCGGCCGTTGGTGCCCTTGCGATAAGCTGCCAAATCGTTGACCGAGAGCTGATAATGTTGGGCAAAATCCAAGTCTGGGATAACGAGCGGCTCTCCGCGAAGGAACGCTTTCCCGATCAAGGAAGTGCCAGCGGCATACCGAATGCTCCGAATGGCATCGTTATCGGAATAACCCAGCACTGCTTGTGGAATCAGCATTTCTTGCTGAGCATCCCACAGAGCAATCAGCCCGGCTTCTGCCATGGGCAACTGATGAAGCAGCGATTGCAAGAGGGTTTCAACGATATGGGTTGGTTCCAGACTGCTCAAGCGACGGCTGAAATCCAACAAGAAATTGACCTCCTGAAAACGGCGCTCAATCTCCTCCATGAGGTTGATATGCTGGAGCACCAACCCAACTTGTCGCAAGAACAGGTTAAACATCTGGAGGTCTTCGCTCAAAAAGGGCAAGAGCGGTTTTCGCGAGACAGCTAAGAGCGCCGCCTCAGGGGCATTCTGCGGCAAAATCGGCAAACAGACAAATCCCTTCGCTTCGAGCGCATCGAGCAAAGGCGAATCTTGCCAGCGCCCTTCTTCGACCAGAGAAGCCACTATCTCAGCCTGACGATTGCGCAAACAAGCCAAGAGCGGGTTGCGCTGGCCAAGCAAAGGTTCGATAGCAACGCCATCCTCGACATCCCCCAAGACATCGATCAGCTTTACTCCGCCCGAACCGGGTTCAGCGAGGAGGACACTTTGGTACTCTAACTTCTCAATGAAAGCTCTCCCAACCATCCGCAGCAATTCTCGTCGATCGGTATATTCAAGCATTTCACTGCTGACCTTAAGCAGAGCATGAATGCGCTTGCCCAAGATACGATACCGTTCGACCTGGCTATCTTGCCTCAGTTCGTTTTCCACCTGTTCCATCAGGTGTGTGCGTAAAGCCAATCCCATCTGACGAGCTTGCTCTAACTCGTCATTGAGTTCAGCGATCTTCTTTTGAAGTTGGTCAACACGGCTATGACTTTCGATGATCAGGGCTGCCTGAACCGCAATGACCTCCAAGGAATTCAAAATCGAGTGGTCAGGGCGCAGATTGTCGCGCGGTTTGTCCATCTGGATTGCCCCCAGGACCTGCCCTCTTGAGCTGTATAGAGGAAGCACAAACAAATCGCCTGCCTGCCAAGAAAAATATTGGGTTGGGTTGCTCCCTTGTTCGTCGCAAGGGACTAGTTTGGGGAAATAAGCCCCTTCCGCTTCGGCTTGACACTCAACAGGAATAAAGTAGGCTTTTCCAAGCCGAAAAGCATCCTCCAGTAACCCTTGCAGCTCCACCCAAGCAACCGGGCTTTTCTCAAAAACCTCTCGTTCGCTCTCATCCAAACCAATAGAAGCAATGGGACTTAGAAGGATGCCATCCGAATTTGTAACGTAGATTTTGATCGCTTGAAATGGCGTGATGGAGCGCAAAGCATAGGCGATGTTCTCAAGACCCTTTTCAAGTGGCAAATCTAATTGGACAGATTGGGCGACTTCAAAGAGCTTCGCCAACGTATCTACCCGCTGGGTGAGCATCTCGCGGCGGCGCACTTCATCTTGATAGCGCTGAGCATTCCCAATCGCAATGGCGGCTTGAATGGCCAAAGACTCGGCAATTTCTCGGGCGGTTTGGTCAAAAGCATGGGGCTGAGTAGAATGGAGATGAATCAACCCCACCACTTGATCCTGATAGGCGATCGGCACAATCATCGCCGAGCGGATATCGGCATGTGGCGGCTCCAGCGGCACGTTTCCTTCCGCAGATAAGCCACTCAAAGGCAGGACATCTGCTTGGAGATTTTGATAGTCTCCGACCAAAAAACTTTCGCCATTTTGAAGCACCCACCGTTCTTCAGGACGCAACTGCGGCGATGGAGCTTCTCCCAGATAGAAAATTACGCGTGGATCGGAAGAAAAAGGATGAATCGGTTCACCAAAGGCAAAGAGTAGAATGGTGCCACAATCGGCAGCAGTTGTGCTCAAGGCTTCATCGTAAACGCGCTCAATCAGATAATCGAGGTCTTGTGTGCTATTTAATTCGCGACTGATGCGAGTCAAAGCCACCAACTGATTCACCCGCCGGCGCAAACTTTCATCGGTTTGAGAATAAAGCTCTGCCCGCTCAATGGCGCCGGCCAACTGCCCGGCCGCAGTGGAAACCGTTTGTAAATCCACTTGCGTGAAGAAGTCGGGTTTATGGCTGCCGAACATCCATTCCCCCAAGCTTTGCTCGCGCACCACTAATGGTACAGCCAGAATCGAGTCCAACTGCAACGGTCCTACCCATTCGTTGTAAACCGCTAGAACGATAGGATCTTCTAGGCTATTGCCGCTCAACAGCGGGGTTCGGCGAGCCGTGACCGTGCTTTGAAAGCGCGGGTTTTCAACCGAAATGCGCTTCATGAGGGCTGCGATCTGGGGATCAATGCCGTAAGTTGAAGCTTGATGGAGCACCAATTCTCCTTTTGCTTCATCGAACAAGAACAAAGCCGAGACATCACAACCCAACAAACGGGCGATATCGAGTACGGAGTACTGGATAATTTCGTCCAGGTTTGCCGCAGAACTGGTCAAATTGGTAATGCGGCGCAAAGCTTCTGCAACAAGGGCACGCCGGCGCGCTTGCTGCATTAAGTTGACATTGTCCACCAGCGAAGCGGTTTGAACCGCCATGAGCGATAAAATCCGCAGGTCATCTGCCTGAAAAGGTTCTGCGCTGTTTTTCTCAGCCGCAAGCAAAAAGCCCAAAAAACGTCCGCCTAACAACAGCGGCTGAAGGGCTAGATGACGGATGCCGAGCGCTTGAGCAAAGTGGTTGAGTTCTAGGAGGGCTAACTCCCGATCTTTAGGTGCATCGCTCGAAACGTAAACCTCTCGACGGCCAATCCATTGTTCAGCTTCGCTGCCCGGTCGAATGGAGTACCGCGCAAACTCTAAAGCGTTTGGGGGGACGCCCAGAAAGGGAGATTGAGCTTCAAGAATGTGACGGTTCTCATCGTATAGCAAAAAACCCAACACCCGCACATCTAACAACGGGGCAAAACTTTCCACCAAATGGCTAAATAGTTCCTGAGGTTCGCTCAGCGCATTCACCGCTTGCGAAAGCTGCACCAAGCTGGTTAACTCGATCAACCGTTTCTGTTGATTCTCGTAAAGTTGGGCATTGCGCAAGGCGTTGCCGGCAACATCGGCAATCCACTTAGCGGTTTCGAGGTCTTCTTCGGAGTACGCCTCAACCATTAGGGAAGCCAAGATCAATACCCCGCGGTAATCATTGCCTGCCCATAATGGCACACTCAAAAAGGAATGAAAAGCCTCCACGTCCTGAGCCGTTGGGAAGAACACCTGTAGTTCATCGAACTGAGGGCCGCTCCACAGGGTTGCTTCCCGTTTGAACAAAAGCGAAGAATTGCGCAGGCGATCGACTGCCGAAATCGGCGACCCTTGTTCTAGGGCAAAGCGGTTACCTTGGGTTTTCCAGTAATAAGGGAGCAGCACTTGCTGATCTTGATCCCAAAGAGCAATGAGCGAGGTATCGAAGGGAATAATTCGCCCAATGCTTTGTAAAATGGTCAGCAACGTAGTGGCTACATCCTGAACCGCGGTCATCGTTTGGATGACCTCAACAAACGCGCCTAGTCCCTGAGGAGCCCCCCGTGAGGTTGATAGGCTTTGTCCCTCAGCGGAAATGAGTTGGGAACGATGGAGAGAAACCAAGGTCGCCCAACCCGAGGGGTAGGGAATGCGAAAAGAAATGCCATCGATCAACCGACCGTCAATGGTGAAACGCGTCCGTCCTTCTGCAGCGCAAAGGCTAAGGAAAGAATCAGAAGGGGTCACACGGCGGGCTAAACCTTCCAAATTCGGCCGGCTCTCTCCTAAACGAAAGAGCTCTCGAGCTGCTTGATTGAGATATTCGATCTTACCGCCACGCGAGATCAGTAAAATTGCTTCAGAATGGGTCACCAAATCGAGGGTGAGGGGTAACGCAGATGGGAGGGATTGGTTTTTGCGACTAAAAGCTCTTGTCACCAACCAAATTGCGCCGAGCGTCAAAACGACGCCGAGAAGAAAACCGATCCAACCGACCAGGGTAACGGAATGCCCCATAAGTCTCCGCTCAGCTCTGCGAATCGACGCGGCGAGCTTCAGCGGCCAACTCCGTAATCTCGCGAATATCGGTGAAAGTATGCTCTTTGGGCGAAACTAATCCCACGGCAAGGGTCATCAGGGGCGCTTTTACCGTTCGGCCGCTGTCGTCGGTGAGCAACAAATACCCCTGCTCGCGGTCAATGAAGTTATAATGAGTAAGCACTTCTTGAGCAAATCTGTCCTTGAGCGTCTTTCGAATTGTCTCTGCCCGATCTTGGGTGGTAATCAGGACAAAATTGCTGCCTCCCACATGACCGATGAAATCTTGCTCGGTGCCCAATTGGTCGACAACCTCATTGAGCAACATCGCCGTAAAGCGCAGCACATCATCGCCCGCCACAAATCCATAAGCTTCGGTAAACGAGCTAAACGAATTGATGCGTAGATCCAACAATGCCCAACCATCGCTTTGAATAATGCGCCGCAATTGTTCTTCGATCAAGCGTCCCGAAGGCAGCCCCGACCGAGGGTCAGTGAGGCTTTGTTGTTCTGCGCGGACGATTGTCCGCTGGACGCGCAACTTTAATTCCTCAATGTCAAACGGTTTGGTAATGTAGTCATCGGCGCCAAGTTCTAGCCCCTGCAGCTTATCGCTGCGCTCGTCCTTTTGGGTTAAGAAAATAATCGGAACGTGGCTGGTGCGAGTGTTTGTCCGCAAGATACGGCAGACCTCAAAGCCATCAAAATCGGGCAACATAATGTCCAAGATGATCAAATGGGGTAAACTCTTTCGAGTTTTTTCCAATGCCTCGCTGCCGCGACTGGCTATTTCGACTTTATAATCCTGCGAAGTAAAGAAAATCTGCAGCATCGTTGCTATATCATCATCATCTTCGACGATTAGTAGATGTCCCTTACTCATTTCGGCCTCCCAATCTGCCAGATCGAGAAAAGATTGAAGTCTTTGTCGCTTAATCTTACGCCATTTTTAGCAGTCTGACAATTCATTTTGGCTCAGTGAGATTTCCTGTGAAGCACCCCAATACCCTGACAATGCACAGCAGGACAGAATTCCTTTCTCCCTGCATGGAGCGCTCTTTCACGCCAATCTCTGAAGAAGAACCATTCCTAACCATTCAACATCAAGAATTCCGCTCGCTTAACTCTAATTAGCTTGGTGATTTTACCATGACTCGATCGCCACCTCGCCTAGACGGGGATACAAACGGGGGTGAAGTTGATGGAAAGGCAACTTGAGGTGATCGCTATCTTCATAGCGAATATCCCGATCGATGACGCGTCTCTCGGCGGAGGCGAAGAGCACAACATCGGACTCAATTGCCCGCGCAGGGAAAATGATCATTCCGGCTCCAATGCGGCAATTATGCCCGACACAACCACCCAAGACGGGGCGGTTTGCCTCGCGTAACTGATTGTTTCCATCTCGCGCTCGAATTGGGGCTGGCAAAAGATTGTAGTCGGTAAAAGTGTTTCCGGCACCGATAAAGGTATTCCTGCCCACCACACACATTTGCAGACAGGCATTTTGCGCCACCATGCTATTATCCATCAGGGTCGTCATGAAGAGAGCGGCACGAAATGGCAAAAAGGCGCCATCGCCGACCACCGAGAGCATCAACTGACAGTCCTGCGAGATGTTGACATTATCTCCAATGATACAGTTTTCGATGATCGCTCCGGCGTTGATGGTTACGTTATCCCCAATTGTTGTCGGTCCATGGATGACAGCCCGCGGGTCGATGACACAATTACGACCTATTTGAACTAGTTTTGAGCATTCAAGCACCTGTTTGCCCTCATACATGGCTTGGGCAAGGATACTCAACTTGAACCAAGGATCGCTCGCCAAACGGTCTTCAAAGCGCACACCGCGGGCAAAAACGCCAAACACCACGTCGGCGATAAAGATATGCACCCACGAATCAATGGCAATTAAGGCGCGGCGCGGCACCTGAAAGACCAAATCGCCGCTTTCGCTTGCCATGTAGGTCGGCACATGATAATAGCCCACCTCTTTAGCTTGTAAATCGACCACCAGCGGCTCAATATCGGCTTCGATGCCATTGGGAAAGTACCACAAATCCGCCAGGTATAAATCTCCCTGGACTGTATAGGAAGTAGCTAGGGGAAGAGCATGTTCCCGAAAGGCAGTATCTTGCAGGGTAAAGGCTGCCCGACTAGCTTGCTTGCGCTTTTGTGCCTGTTGCAGAAAAGCCTGCAGGTAAAACGAATCGAAAAACAAATTGTCACGATACACAATACAGGCTTCGCGCACCGGTGGCAAAGGAGAGCCATAGGGCACAACCAGTTCTTGCTGGGTATAGGGAGCTAAAACATCGCGCTGATGCAGCCATAAGGGCTTATTTTGAATCCGCAGATCACGGGCACGCTCGTTGAAAGGATAGACATGGCGCGGATCTTCCACAATGATCTTCAGCATAGCCACTTCATCCTTCAAAAGGCAGATAGGGAATGCGGATCACCCAGAGCGGTTGGCTGCCCCCGGCAGCGGGGGTAAATTCCAAAAGATGTGGCTTACCTCCCGATAAAGTATAGAGCAACTCGCTCCAAAAGCCAAACCACAGGCTCGCTAAGCTATCGCACAAGAGAACATCTTGCTCAGGGATTGAAAAGCCCCACTGCAGCGCTTCTTGGGATGATTCAAGCAAGAAGTCGATTCTCATATAGCGATGAAAGTAGTCGGCTAGGATTTCTCCACAACGCTTGACTTTTAGCTTTTTCGGTAAGGTCAGCACTTCGGCAGTAAAGATGCCCAAGGGAGGGGTTGAACGGCGTTGGAGGTTATGAAAGCAAGCGCGCCCACTGCGTTGCAACACCCCCTTTTGCGCCCTTTTGCCGGCTATCCTCTCTAAGGCGGAGAAGATGCCCTCAAGCCGCTGCAGCGGATATTGCACCTCAAGATCATCTGGTGGAAAACAACCGCACGCATCTGCCCATCCAGCCTCTCTCAAAAGAGAAATAAAAAGTTCATTTCCCAAAGTCTCGCGCAGGGAAGAGAGAAGGCTGCGGGCAAGAAAATTGGCACAGCTTAATTGAGGGATGGAACTACCTGCCGCTACGGTTGGGATCATTTTCCAAAAAATCCATCAGGCGGGCGCGAAATTGAGCAGGTTCATCGAGCATAATGAAATGCCCAGCGGTTGGGAAGCGTTCAATGCGGGCATGCGGAACGCCGGCTAAAAGAGGTTGCCATTGATTAGGGTTAACCACAATGTCGCGGTCGCCATACATCCCCATCACCGGCACATGAATCTTAGGAAGGTCTGGGCGCAAATCGGTTTCCCGCAAGGAAGCAATGCTGATCAAAAAGGAGTCGAACGTTGTCTTCGAGAGATCGCGGTTCATCATTTGTGGCCAATTTGGATCTTGCGAATACAATGGGGCAAGGAGGCGAAAACCCAAACGCAATATCCATAGGTTGTTGTGGATCGTGTACGCAATCACACGGTGTCCGAACAATTTCAACAACCACGATAAAGAAGAGCCGACGATCGGCGAACCGATGACGGTGACTTTTTCCACCCGTTCGGGGAATTGAATGGCGGTCATGAGGCTGACTGTCCCCCCCATACTGTGACCGACCAGGGGCGCTTTTTGAATGCCAAGCTGATCCATAAACTGATCAACCATGCTGACAAAATCGGTCACGCGATAGGTATCCCGTTTTTTGCCCGATTCGCCGAAGCCCCAAAAATCCATCGCATAAGTGCGGAAAGACCGTCCAAGAACGGTCATGGTTTCCTGCCATAGCCCCCAAGAGCCTAACCAGCCATGCAACAGAATGACGGGCTTTCCCCGCCCAAAAACCTCATAATGTAAGATGCCTTGATCGGTCGTTATGGAAGACACACTTGCCGCTCCGCCTGCGGCTACTCCGCTCCCTCCTCCATCTCTTGGAGGATTTGGTAGAGCAGCTCGAGCAAAACTTTTTTGACCGATTCCTTGTCGGTGGCTACGCAGGGCAACAGCTTGACGGTTGAGTCTAAACGAAGGGCAATGCGCATATCCTCCAGGTCCCAGGCATCCTTGCGGTCTTGCTTATTGGCCGCCACGACATACGGTGTCGGCGCATAAGCCCGAAAAGTTTCCAAGATGCTGCGCGCTTCCCGAAAGGTTTCCGGCCGGCAACTATCGACCATGACAATAAACCCCAACATCCCCTCAGAGAGAATTTCCCACATAAAATCAAAGCGGCGCTGTCCTGGCGTGCCAAACAGGTATAAGACGAGGTCGTCATCAATCGTGATGCGCCCAAAATCCATCGCCACGGTGGTGGTATCTTTCACCTTTTCGGATTCTTTAGTGATTTTACGCTCGGTCGAGACCACATCAATCTCACTCACCGTCTTAATGAATTCTGTTTTACCTGCATTGAAGGGTCCCGTAACCACCATTTTGACTGTCTGCATGAGTGTCCATCCTAAGTACAAGGTTAGAGCGAGCGAATGCGTTGGATAATCCGTTTCACCAGCGAGACTTGCTCCTGAGGGGTGGCATTTGGGATGCCCGGGGTAATAGGTCGAGGTGTTGATGTTTCCGAACGTACCATTTCCACCACTCCAGCTTGAACGAGTCCATAAGCGACTCGCCGAATCTCTATTTCATTCATTCTTAAAGCCTGAGCGATTTGCTTAAGAGTGTTCTTTGGATTGATGAAAGAGACCACTCGCCATTCTTCTTTGCTCAGGCGCAGATTATGCACATCGGTTTCCGGCCGCTCACGGAATTTCAAAGCGATATCCAAACTCGGAATTTCATCTTGAAGTTGCTCAACTTCTTTGAGCTGTCTGGCACCTTCGATAATCAAGTTCTCTAAATTCAGGCGCAGATTGATTCGATCTTGAGGGGGCAAGGTTTCGCCATTGAAGTAGAAAGTTCCCTCCGACCAGGCATAGAGCCGTTGCACCAACGCCTTCAGGTACTCTTGCAAACTGGCTAAGACCTCTTGTTGCGAAACATATCCGGCGTTCACCAGCAGTAACCCCAACTCCTTATCATTCATCGAATTACCCCGCTCCTTGATGGTGCGATATTGATTGGCGTTTAATTTGCGGGCATTGTAAAGAATGGCAGCCAAACTGTGATCTTCATCCCCGTATTTGCCATAGGCAAGCTTTCCCTCTCGGAAGGCAAGCCAAGCTTTCACCTGCGCGCTTTCCATAAATAGAGTCCCGCTTTTCTTTGCCAAATGGATCAGGTTCAAGAGTTGGGTTAGGCTGAAATCACGCAGGTTGCCTTTTAGTGCCATTGCTCATGTCCATCAATCAGATCACCCATCACCTCGATTATACATACAAGCTAAAAGCGCGTCAATTTGAAAACCTTACAGCTCAGTTAGGAAAAGGCAATTGGTGTGCTTAAGTTGTGATCCCATCAAAGCGGGTTTACCCGTAACGCGGGAATTCCATGAGAATTAGGGCTTTTCAATGTGAGGCTCTTTTCGGAACAGCAAGCTCCGCTTTCGAGTGAGGCGAGCAACGTACCATCATGTGTCCCTTCGAGCGCAGCACCTTCATAGATCACTTCGAGCGTAGGGAGGAGTGTTTAGGATTTCTCCTCGCTCCGCTCGTCGAAAGGACAAAAACCGAACTCAAAATAAGAATTTTGAAAAGCCCCACTATGAATTTGTGTCCACGCGAAAGTTGTAGGACAACTCAATGAGTTGTCCTACAAAGCAATGTTGCCAACAACTCTTAAGTGCACACTATGAATTTAGCTCTCTTCCCGATTGTTTCAAACTCCGATATACTTGCCCCTATGAATCAATCGCCTCTTCCTCAAAACCCCAAAGAACATCTTCTAAACTTTGCACGCGGTTTCTGCATGGGCGCTGCCGATCTTGTCCCCGGCGTTTCTGGCGGAACGATGGCTTTCATTCTCGGAATCTACCAACAACTGCTAGATGCCCTTCACGCCATTAACCTGGACTTCATGCGCTTGATCATAACCTTGCGTTGGAAAGACGCCTTGCGCGTTTTTCCTTGGCAATTTCTCCTCACCCTTGGTTTGGGAATCGGAACAGCGATCCTCAGCCTCTCTCGCCCAATCCATTGGGCATTAGCAGAACATCCTTCGCTTGTGTGGGCTTTCTTCTTTGGCTTGGTTTTTGCATCCGTAACGGTTGTTCGCAAGCGGGTGAAGCGGTGGTCTTTCAGCTTGATGGTGATCACTCTAATTGCCATCTTGCTTACTTTTTATGCGGTCGGCTTAATCCCTTTAGAGACGCCCCATACCCCTTTTTTAGTCTTTCTGAGCGGCGCCATTGCCATCTGCGCCATGATCTTGCCCGGCATTTCCGGGGCTTTCATTTTGGTTTTGTTAGGTAAATATGCTTATATTCTTAATGCGTTGATCAGCCTTGATATCCTGGTCATGCTTACCTTTGGCGTCGGTTGCGTGGTCGGCCTGCTCGGCTTTTCTCGCCTTTTACGGTACTTAATGGCACAGTTTCACGAGCCCACGATTGCCGTTCTAACCGGCTTGATGATCGGTTCTTTGCGCAAGGTTTGGCCATGGCAGACACCTCTTGCCGCAAACCCAACGATAACCGTCCCTCAACTCCCCCAATCCTTTGCCCTTTACGATGGAATTGCCCTCCTCCTAATGCTTACAGGGTTTCTTCTGGTCTGGGGAATTGAAAAATATGCTTCCTATCAATCATCCAGCCAAAAAATGGTGCTATAATCGCTTCAACTGCTTCAAAAGGCAATTTAGATTTTTATTCCCTCCTTTGAGCATAAAAGCTAGTCAACACCGAAGGAGGTGTGTGGAGGTTTAGGTATGGTAACACTTCAAAAAACCAAAGGTGTCATTGGCATCCTCACCGGCGGCGGAGACGTGCCGGGCTTGAATCCAGCTATTCGTGCAGTGACGATTCGCGCCATAGATGAAGGCTATCGGGTGATCGGTATTCGGCGTGGCTGGGCTGGTTTGGTCGACATTGTGCGCGACCCCAAAGCGGATAACAGCGATTGTTATCTAGAGTTAAATGAAGACATTGTGAACCGAGTTGGCCGTACGGGCGGCACGTTTTTGCATTCCTCGCGCACGAATCCGGCTAGGGTGAGCAAGGATAGCGTTCCTGAACACTTGAAAGACCAATATACCGAAGAGAAGAACGATCTAACGGGGGAAGTATTAAAAAATCTGGAATTCTTAGGCATCGACTATTTAATCCCGATCGGCGGGGATGATACCTTAAGCTATGCAGTACGCCTCTATAGCGAGGGGGTTAAGGTCATCGCCATCCCCAAGACAATGGATAACGACGTGCCCGGCACCGATTATTGCATTGGCTTCAGCACTTGCGTCACCCGTACCATTCAACTTGCAAACAGCTTACGCACCGTAGCCGGTTCACATGAACGCTTCCTCGTCCTTGAGGTATTCGGCCGCTATGCCGGCTTTACGGCCATGCTGCCCACGATGGCTGGAGCGGCGAATCGCTGCGTGATTCCAGAGTATAAATTCGACATCGAGCGCCTAACCGAGTTGCTCTGCCAAGACCGCCGCGAGAATCCCAGCCGCTATGCTGTCGTCCTCGTCTCAGAGGGGGCCATGTTCCAAGGCGGAGAAATGGTCTTTGAAGACCTAACCACCGATGCCTACGGCCATAAAAAACTTGGCGGAATCGGGGACTTGGTCGCCGTGAAGCTGAAGGAGCTTTCGCCGAAATACAACAACGGCAAACCTGTCAACGTGTTGAATCAAAAACTCGCTTACCTCGTCCGTGCCGGAGACCCCGATGCCATCGATTCGATCGTCCCTATGGCTTATGGCAATCTCGCTTTGGATTTGATCCTCAACCGCATTCACGGACGTTTAGTTGTGCTGAAAGATGGACGCTACGACAACGTACCCATCGAGGTTGTGACTAGCAGGAAAAAGCTGGTAGATGTCGAGCGCTTTTACAACACGGATCGCCTACGCCCCAAATATAAATCCTTCCAGCTCCAGCCGCTGTTCATTATGACGAGCGATTGACAAGTGGTTAGCAGTCGGCGTTCAGCTATCAGCTTTCAACAGTTAGCTATCAGCAGTCGGCTATTAGCGGTTAGCTATCAGCGCTCAGCATACGAAACGCTTGGTGTGGATTTCAGGTAGCGGGGTGCAGCTCTATCAAAATGATAGAGCGCTAAAGTCCTGCTTGCGCAAAGCTTAAGCGGGACTTTAGCGCTCTAAACTCTCTTGCTTTCGCTTAGGCAGCTCCGATAGCTTTGATCCTCAAGCAATCCTTGAGTGCATAATATCAGCAATTCTAAGTTTACACATTTGAGTCTACTGCAAAAACGCAAAATCTTAACACCAAGACGCTAAGGCGCAAAGCATCCTAAGGTTTATGCAAGAAAATAAATTGATAGCCTAAGAAATTGTAAGAAAATTCCAAGTAATTTCAAGAATCTTGGCAACTTTGCGCCTTTGCGTTAAAAAATGACCCTTTTTACAGTATTGATGCTACCTTTGCATGATTTTTCCAGATCGGGTGTCTGAAGCCAGCGTCTTGAGGTCTAAGTTTAGAATTGCTGATCCTCACTGTCACTCCTAATATCAGAGCAAACAATTTGGTATAATATTTTATGAACTCGCTATGAGTTCTTTCGGCACTTACCTCATTCCTCCAAAATCTTAATTCCTAGGAGAATTAAGAATGATGAAATACAAAGCTCTTGTTATCCTGCTCTTGGTTGTATTGATGCTATCTGCTTGTGGGGGACAAGCGACACCACAACCGCTTGCGCCTGTAGCAACTGCTGAAAGCGAAGCGACTGCTCCGGAAAGGTTCACGCTTCGGGTGATCAACTGGAATGGCTATGGCTCAGATGAGCCTTTCGTCTTGGAGCAATTCGGCAAGCTTTACAACGTCAAGATTGAGCACGATTACATTAACTCTGAGGAGGAAATTCTCACCAAATTGCGCACTAGCCCGGCAACCTATGATGTGATCTTACCCAATGTGGCTTATTTACGAATTGCCATGCAAGAGGGTTTAGTCGAACCGATAGATGTAGCCCGCTTGCAGAACTGGGAGAAGTTGCTGCCTCGTTTCAAGGACTTGCCAGAGTTAAGGGACGAAGCAGGAGCTGTCTATGGGGTGCCATGGGTCTGGGGCGCTACTGCAATCGCCTATAATACCGAAAAATTCCCCAATGGCATCGATAGCATTCAAGCCCTATGGGATCCGTCAAATAAAGGACAAGTGGGCATCTTTGACTCGTTTGAAGATGAAATTGTTTTTGCTGGCTTGGCTTTAGGGGATAAGACCCCTTATCAACCCGACGATCTGCAAGCCGTAAAGCAGAAACTTTTGGAGTTGATGGATAACGTTAAGACCCTATGGGCCTCGGAGGATGAATTTAACAAACTCTTCGCCAACGGCGATATTACCTTGGGGAATTATTGGAGCGGTGCCGCTGCCCGCGCCGCCAAAATGGGACTTCCAATGGCCTTTGTTGTCCCTCCAGAAGGTGCTCTAGGTTGGATCGACACTTGGGCTATTCCTAAGGATGCCCCGCATAAGGACATTGCTTACAAATGGCTGGATTACATGATTTCTTCCGAGTTCTACCTTACGTGGGATAACACTGCTGGTGCACCTGCGCCAACAACTCAAGCGAGTTTAGATGCTCTTGCTGAAGATCACTTCAATCGTGCTGTCATGGGCAATCCGGAGGTTCTTGCCCGCTTGGTCTTTATGGAAACGATGAGTCCCGAAACCCGTGAGGAGTGGAATCGGCTCTGGGAAGAAGTCAAAGCCAGCCAATAAATGTAGTAGCTTGAGTTAGAGCCTCTATCACAACTAGGCGTTCCGCTCGAGCGCAGCAAAGGTTTATTTTGTGAAAAAGTGCTTTGCTGCGCTCGCCTACAATTGAGTAATGGAGGCACCTTCTCGCACTCAATGCAGTGGAGGCAAATCTGTGGGTCGGTGGCGACGTCTTTTCTCCTTGATTGTCCTGCTTACACCCTCTTATGGATGGCTAGTGTTTGCTGTGTTAGCGCCCTTGGGCATTATGTTCGTTTTTAGCTTCTTGAGCGATGTCCCTATCGGCGAGCGAGCAGTGTTCTTCACCCTTAAGAATTACCAAGATTTTTTTCAAAATACCTTCTATTGGCGACTGACTGCTAAGTCGCTTTTAACTGGTCTCTACACCACGATTCTTTGTATTTTGCTCGGCTATCCGCTGGCACTGATTATGGCAAAGATCATCCCTCACCGCTGGCGCACCGCCTTGTTTATGCTGGTTATTGTGCCATTTTGGAGCAACACCATTGTAAGGTTATACTCTTGGGCAATTGTGCTCCGCAAAGGAGGCGTCTTAGACTTGTTCATCCAGTGGCTAGGTTTTGAGTCAGGTTCTCTTGAGATTCTTTACACCTATCAAGCAGTGTTGGTCGGTTTGGTGCATGGTTACCTCCCTTATATGGTGCTCACCCTGTATATTGCGATAGACCGAGTGGAGAATTCCTTCCTAGAGGCAGCAGCCAGCCTGGGGGCGAACGCATGGCAGCGATTTTGGCGTATCTTATTCCCACTAAGTCTTCCCGGCATGATCTCCGGTTCTATCCTAATTTTTATTCCCACCATCGGCTCTTTTGTCGAGCCGCGCTTGTTGGGTGGACGGACCGGCACTATGATCGGCACGATTATTGAAGATCAATTTGTCCAATTGTTTAAATGGAATTTCGGGGCTACCCTAGCGTTTTTGTTACTCGTGGTCGTCTTAATCCTTATGGCGTTGCTAGGTTTACTCCTGCGTCAAATGCGTTTACTCAGAGGGGAAGGTGGATGAAGCGCGCAATTGCCACACTGGCGTATCTCTATGCTCTTTCAATGCTCATTTTTCTTTATGGTCCCTTGATGGTGATGATCGTGATGGGCTTTAACCGTTCACCGTTCTATCAGTTGCCCTTTCACTTTGACCTTATCTGGTTTCAAAAACTCGTCACCAATGAGCGCATTCTGGTCGCCACCCGTAACAGCATTGTGCTTGCATTGGCAGTTTCTCTGCTTGCTACTTTTTTAGGCACACTGGCTGCTTGGGCAATGGCCCGCTATCGCTTTCGGGGCAAAAGTTTCCTTCAAGTTATCTTGGTACCCCCAATTGCAATTCCATGGCTGATTTTGGCTGTCGCCCTCTTGCTGATGTTTTACTGGCTCAAGATTCCCCGCAGTTTATTCACCCTAGTTGTAGGGCATGTTGGCGTCTCATTACCCTATGTGATTTTGGTGATGATGACCCGCTTTCAGGGTGTAGATTGGGGACTTGAGGAGGCTGCCCGCAGTTTAGGTGCCGATCCATTAACCGCATTTCGTCGTATTATCTTTCCCCTTATTCTACCCGGTTTGATTGCGTCACTAATGTTTACTTTTGCAATTTCATTTGATAACTTTACCCTTTCTCATTTTTTAGCCCCTCAAGGGGTATCCACTTTGCCGGTTGAGATATATACCTCAATCCGTAAGGGTTTTACCCCGGAGATTAATGCAATCTCTGCGATAGTCTTCTTCTTTTCGGCGACTTTAGTAATATTTTCCGGTCGTGAAATCAAATTTGTCGAGTAGCTAAGGATGCGATTCCACCGATGAGCAGCGTTGAAATCTTACAAGTGTCTAAGATTTATGGTCAGGTAAAAGCAGTTGATCAAGTGAGTCTCAGAGTCGAAGATGGGGAGTTTTTTGCCTTGCTAGGGCCAAGTGGGAGTGGCAAGACGACGATTTTGCGCTTAATTGCTGGCTTTATCGAACCCGATCAGGGACGGATTCTGATCGGCGGTTCTGACATGGTCGGTGTACCTCCTGAGCGACGGAATATCGGCGTAGTTTTCCAGAATTATGCCTTGTTCCCTCATCTAACCGCTTGGGAGAATGTGGCTTTTGGTCTTGAAGTGCGCCGCTTTTCCCGCAATGAGATTGCTGAACGTGTAAAAGAAGCCTTTGC
>CALFWB010000059.1 GCA_937928795.1 uncultured Anaerolineales bacterium | reverse complement strand
GAGCGCCTTTTGACGATTGCCTTCGGCAATAGCTTCAGCGGCGAGCATTTCATAAGCACAATTTTGCGATGTGAGAGCTTGAACGAATTGAGGAAGATGAGCGGGTCGCGCTCCCGCAATCCGTCCGTTCTCGATTTTTACTGGTAGCTCAACAATGGCTTCGGGGGGCAAGAAGGGCAAGTAGTTTTGATTATCAATGGAAAGCACCAGTTCCACACTTTGTTTTTCAGCAAAAGCGATTAGGGCTGGAGCAACGATTTTGTCATACCATACCGCCCCGCGCTGGTTGAGCATTTCTGTCGATTCGCCGGGTTTCCATTTGCGGTAGGCCGCCAGAATTTGATCGGAAAGGGACATCAATTGATAGGCTCGAATCGTGCGGCCCTCCGTCTCTGCTAAAACCCGATCGGGATGAAAGTAATACTTGAGGTAAGGCCCTGGGATGACACCCATCGCCCTGACCAATTCAGGATCAACCCCAATTTTAGGGATTTCCTCTAACCGTTCCAGAACATCATAGATTCTTTCATTGCCGGATTGATCGAGAATCGAGGGGATCCAGCTAAAATGATGCATCCCCGAGATCGAGAATTGCAAATGTATGGTTGGCTGACCAAGGTATTTAGCTAAGAGCTCCATTAGAGATACAGGCGAATCACAGGTGCCAATCACTCGCAAGTTGGTGTAACGCCGAATAGCATATTGGATAATGCTGCTTGGATTGGTTAGGTTTAAGATCGTGACCTCTGGACAGACTTTCTCCATCACCCTAGCGATTTCAAGCACCTTGGGTATGCCTCTGAGAGAATTACTGAACCCACCCGGCCCAACAGTCTCCTCACCTGGAATGCCAAAGCGCCGCGGAAAGGTCTCATCATAAGCGCGTCCTTCTAACCCCCCAACACGAATTTGATTAAGGCAGAAATCTGCTCCTTCTAGGGCTTCCGCTATTTCGGCGGTGTAGGAAAGGCGAATATCTAAATTCGGGTACTTTGAAACGATTGCTTCTGACACGCGCTGAACCAGTTCTAGTCTTTCCGTATCTCTCCCATGCAAGACAACATCATAGCTAGCCTGAGCACCTTTCTTGCCCATCGCCTCGAAAAGAACGGGCGTTGCTAAAGCACTACCACCCAGGATGGTCAACTTGATTCGAGTCATTGTCCTTTCCCCCTATAGAAATCATGGATTGCCTGAGAAACCAGATGGACTTCTTCATCGTTCATTTCTGGAAACAAAGGTAGGTTAAGTAACTTATTTGCATAATCGTAAGCAATGGGTATATCTTGCGGTTGATAGGCTAAGTATCGGTAACAAGGTTGAAGGGGAACCGGCGTATGATAGATTTTCTGAGTTTCTATCCCTTTTTGGGCAAGGAATTCGGCTAATTGATCCCTCTCATTGCACCGTATGGTGTAGAGGTAATAGACATGGTATGCCCATTCTGCTTCTTGTGGGATTTCAATGGGTAAATCTTGCAGAAGCTGATTGTAGAGAGAGGCAATGTGGCGCCGCTTCTCAATCCAAAAATCTAGATGGCGCAGTTTGACGCGCAGAACAGCAGCCTGAATGGGATCAAGGCGCTGCTGATAGCCAATTTCAAGATGGGTGTGTTTCACTTCTTGCCCCATATAACGCAACACTCTCAGGCGATGATTCAATTCATCGTCATTGGTTACGATCGCACCTGCATCCCCATAAGCTCCCAGCACCTTTGAGGGATAGAAGCTGAATGCAGCCGCATCTGCCAAACCACCGCTTCGCTTTCCCTTGTACGTCGCCCCGTGGGCGTGCGATGCATCTTCGAGCACTTTGAGATGATATTTTCTAGCTAATTCGATCAAGGGGTCCATATCTACGGGATGGCCGTAAATGTGGACCGGAATGATCACTTTTGTCTTGGCGGTTATTTTCTCCTCAATTTTTTTAACGTCAATATTTGAATATTGCGGCTCAATGTCCACAAAAACAGGTGTTGCCCCACAGTAGTTGACCGCAAAGGCGGTAGCAACATATGTGTTTGCTTGGGTGATGACTTCGTCCCCTGGGCCAACCCCCAAAGCTAACAAGGCTAGATGGAGTGCTTCTGTGCCGTTACTGATCCCGATGGCATATTTCGCCCCACAGTATTCAGCAAATTCATGCTCAAACTGTTCTAGAATTGGGCCCAATGTATATTTACCGCTCGGCAGAACGGTGTCAATAGCGGCTGCGATTTCCCAGCGGATTTGCTGATACTGTCGGGTTAGGTCTTCTGCTGGAATACGAATGATGGGTTTGTTCATTGTTGCTTCCTTGTGAAATAGAAATCTAGCGCCGAAACCGCTTTACATGGAACTCGATGTAATCACTGCGGTGATAATCGCGTGAAAAGATGATCGGCTCACCTTGCTCGGTGTAATTCACTTGCTCCAACAGAACCCATGGCAGATGGGGATCGACAACAGCAGTTTTCGGGATATGTCCCTCGGATAAAACGACCCGCAGGGTCGCTATAGAGTAGTCCAATTTCAGTCCCCATCTTGTCTCTAAAAGCGCAAATAGGGAGCCTTCAAATTCTTTTGGGTCAATAAGACCTGGGATTTTTTTATTGGGAATATAGTCAATTGCGTAAATCACCGGGATTGCTTCGGCGTAGCGAATTCGTTCGATAGCGATAATCGGTTCTCCCAACGGAACGTCTAGGTAATTGGCAAGTTCGTTATCGGCGGGGATAGTTTCACTGCTAAGAAGATGAGTCTTAACTTGAATGCCATAATTGGCAAGCATTTCGGTAACGCTCAACAGCTCATTGATATCGAATTTCAGGTCTTTTGGGGTCGAGGCAAGATAACGGCCAAGGCCGTGTTTTGTAATTAGGACACGTTCCTGCTCAAGAAGTTGTAGGCCTTCCCTCAGCGTTGAACGACTGACGTTGAGAAGGTCCATCAATTCCTGCTCTGAAGGGATTTTGTCACCGACAGAGTAATTTCTTTGTTCAAGAAAATCTAAAATAGCTTTGCGAACTTGATAGCGGAGGGGTTCGCTGTGACGAATGGCGTAGTTTTCTGAGGCTTTTTTGGGTTCTAAGGGTGAGAACTTAGACATTGGTCATCGGTCATCGGTCATCAGATAACTACCAAGTAATCATATCTTAACACAGATTAGCAAAAAACGCAAGAGATGCATTTGATTAAGTTTGATTAAGGAAATTAGTACCGATTGTTGAACAGCAAGCTTGCTCACTAGCCTCCTAAGTGGCTATGCGGCAAGACCTATAGGGGAAAAGCGCTCGTGGGGGCAACCGCTTTCAGCCAGCAGTTGCTTGTTCACTCAATGCAAATTTCCTGCTAAAAGCACATAACGCACCTACGGATCATGAGGTGCGTTACCGGAAATAGAGGTAAAACCGATCTTAAGTGGGCGCAGAGGGGCTCGAACCCCCGAACCTCACGGATGTGAACCGTGCGCTCTGACCAACTGAGCTATGCGCCCTACAATTGGAAATTATACTCGATGCTGACTGACAAGACAAGGGGGATTTCGCTTAAATCCCCGCTGTGACTTGACTGTACATGTTGCCGATCGCCGGACCAAGAAGATAAACGACTATAATGACAACCACGGCAACTAAAATCAAGATCATGCCATATTCTACTAATCCTTGACCCTTTTCGAATGCTTGCGGAAAAATCATCGATTAATCCTCCAATGCCAACAAACCTGATAAAAATCATCTATGACTATTTCAATATACCACATTTTCAAGAAATGAAAACATCCTTCTGCCTCTGCGTCTGTTCAAGTGTTTGCACCAATATGGTCAACCAAAGGATGACTGCAAGGCGTCGTCCTATCACTTTTATTTCATATCTTCCATTTTATAGTTGCCCTATGGTAAACTGCACCTCGATTAAGGTGAATTTCCATGGACGATAAAACCCTCAACATGCTGGATTTTCCGAAAATTCTGCGCAAAATCGAAGGCTATACCGCCTTCCGCCCTTCCGCAGAGTTAGCTCTCTCATTGAAGCCGCTCACCGATCCCCTAGAGATCCTCAGCCGCCAAAATCTGATCCAAGAAGCGATACGGTATTTGCATAAATTCAACCAAGCCGGTCTCGGCGGAGCGCACGATATTCGCCCAATCATTGACCTTGCCAAGCACGACGGTGTGGCAACCCCACAGGAACTCTTAGACCTAAAGGACACGCTCATCACCGCTCGATCCCTCTTCCGCGCATTTGACCGCCAGCGACTTGAGTATCCAAAACTCAGCGAATTGGTGTTGAGCATGGAGATTCCGGCCGGTTTGATCGAAGCCATCTCCTTAGCCATTTCGGATCATGGCGAGATTCTGGATAGCGCCTCACCAGCCCTGTCAGCCATCCGATCCGAGTTGAAAACGACTCGCAGCCGCCTGCTTTCAAAACTACAACAGATGATTTCCGATCCGGCCATCGTCCCCATCCTACAAGAACCAATTATTACTCAACGCGAAGGACGCTATGTAATCCCTATCCGCACCGACTTTAAGGGACGTATCCCCGCTATCGTTCACGACCAATCTGCTTCTGGAGCTACGTTGTTCATTGAACCTCTCAGCGTGGTCGAATTGAACAATCAGCATCGCCAACTTCAACTAGAGGAGAGGGACGAAGAACGCCGCATTTTGTTGAGGCTTTCTAAAGCGATTGCCGCGGTTTCAGATTCCATCACAAATTGTCTCTCGGTTATAGCACAATTCGATCTGATCTTAGCCTGTGCCAAATATGCTCTCGAAATTGACGCGATCCAACCCCAAATCATTTCTCTAAGCGCGCAAGAGAACAAACCGGCCACTTCTCCTTACATCCTTCAATTCACTCAAGCTCGCCACCCATTATTAGACCCGCAAAGAGTCGTTCCCATTGACATTGAATTGACTCACGAAGCTTTCGCCCTAGTCATTACCGGTCCGAACACCGGGGGGAAAACAGTCACACTCAAAACAGTTGGTTTGCTGGCTTTGATGGCTCAAACTGGCTTGCCAATTCCGGTTAAGGCTGCTACGCTCTCCGTCTTTGAGAATATCTTTGCCGACATCGGCGATGAGCAATCAATCGAACAGTCCTTATCCACGTTTTCAGGGCATATTAAGAACATCGTCCACATCTTGAACTATGCTACCTCCCGCTCCTTGGTTATCTTAGACGAACTTGGCGCCGGCACCGATCCTCAAGAAGGCTCTGCTCTAGCTAGGGCAATTCTTGCCTATTTACTGGAAAAGAAAATTCCCTGCCTTGTTACCACTCATCACCCGGAGTTGAAGGTGTTTGCCCATGTTACCCCCGGCGCGATGAACGCCAGTGTGGAATTTGATCTAGAAACCCTGCAACCCACCTATCACCTTTCGATTGGACTGCCAGGGCGATCCAACGCGATCGCCATAGCCCAGCGATTGGGAATGCCTGAAGCAATCATTGAAAAAGCGCGCCAAGACCTGACTCCTGGCGAATTAGAAAGCCAAGGTTTATTGGACGAAATCCAACGCCATCGCGAGCTTGCCCGTCAAGCTTATCAGCAAGCTGAGCTCCATCGCAAAGAAGCAGAAAAGCTGCGCAAAGAATTGAACGAACGCCTAGAGAACATCGAGAGCGAGCGTTTGAAAATTTTGGAAGCAACCCAACAAGAAGCCAATCAACTCTTAGAAGAAGTCAGAGAAGCATTGCGCAAATTGCGTCGCGAGGATAAGCACACAGAGCAATTAGGAGAGTCTATTCATGTTCATGAGATGACCGCCCAGATTGAAGAACTCGAACAGCTCGTCAAACTTAAGACTCGAGAACAACAACGCAAGAAAAGAGTCCAACAAACATCTCGCCCATTGAAAATAGGAGATAAAGTCAAACTGCGCTCCCTAGGAGTCAAAGGGATCCTCACCAGCATCAGTGGAGAACAGGTTGAAGTCCAAGCCGGCAGACTAAGAGTGCAATCTGATTTGCAGGACCTCCTCCTGGAAGAAGAGGAAACAGCTTCACCTCTCGGCCGTTCAGAATTGCCTTCTACTCATCTTCCATCGGCAAAAGAAACGCCCTCTTGGGAACTCGACTTGCGTGGCCTACGCGCCGATGAAGCCATTGAAACAATCGACCGTTATTTAGATTCGGCTTTATTTGCTGGATTGCCTTTTGTGCGCCTCATTCATGGAAAAGGCAGCGGGCGTTTGCGGCAAGCGATTCGAGAACATCTGCGCAAACATCCTCACATTCTCTCCTTTGAACCCGGCCAAGAGCAAGAAGGTGGCGAGGGCGTAACCATTGTCAAGCTGAGTTAAGGAGGCGACCCATGCGACGCAATTTTCTGATGATCATTTCGGTTTTCCTTGCTGTGCTAGCAGTCAGTTTGTTGCTCGCAGCCATTACTTCTCAGCCTACCCAAGCAAACACCTACCCCGCACCGACTTTACCGGAAGAGGTTGACTGGAAGAAGCTCCATCCCGACTTGATCCGCCACCTTGTCAATCCACAATCCGAAGAGTTGATCCCTCTCGTCATTGAGCAGAAGCGTAATGAAACATCCTTCAGCTTCTTATCCGAACAATTCTTTGCCTCCAAAGAAGAGCAAAGAACAAGCATCGTTTCGTTTCTCCAACAGGAAGCTGAACTGCGGACGATGGGGCTGATGCAAACTCTCAATGCCGCAAGACGCCGAGGGCAAGCAAGTGACATCCGCGCCTTCTGGGTCAGCCCGGTTGTTTCCCTGAAAGCAAGCTCAGCCTTAATAAAAGCACTCTCAACCCGCAGCGATGTGATTTTCATTCGTCCGGATGAAAAAATTGAACTGGAAACTGCTCCATACATGGAATTGGAACTAGCCTCCTTAGATGAATTGATCTACAATCTTGACCTTGTCGAAGTTGACAAAGTGGAGCAATTCCTTCAACTGAAGGGAGAAGGGGTTGTTGTCGCCAGTATCGATAGCGGTGTTGACGGTTTTCATCCCGCCCTGCAGAAGCAATACCGCGGTTACAACCCTCACGGACCGGCTCAACATCAGGGAAATTGGTACGTCGTCACCGGTGAACCTTATCTTTATCCCGGCGATGGACTTGGCCATGGCACCCACACAATGGGCAGCATGGTTGGAGACGATGGCTTAGGTCACCGCATTGGCGTTGCACCACGCGCCAAATGGATCGCCGTAAAAGCCTTCACCAATCAGGGATACACCTATGAGTCTTGGATTCACGCGGCGTTTGAATGGATATTGGCGCCGGCTGGCAATCCTGCCCTAGCGCCGGATATTGTTAACAACTCTTGGGGCAGCGATGTTGGCAGCGACCCCCGCTTTCGCGCTGACGTTCAAAGCCTGCGAGCAGCCGGAATTTTGCCGGTCTTCTCCGCCGGCAACAACGGGCCCCAGCGAGATACTATCGGTGCGCCAGCTAGCTACCCAGAAGCCTTGGCTGTCGGCGCCGTGGATGAAAGCAAGTTACCCACCCATTTTTCCTCCCGCGGACCTAGCAGTTGGGGGGAAGTCAAGCCGGAACTGAGCGCTCCGGGTGTCAATGTTATTTCCGCTTTCCCTGGTGGTGGCTATGCGAAGATGGACGGTACCTCTATGGCAGCTCCTCACGTCGCCGGGATCGCCGCGTTGCTCCTCGAAGCCAACCCCAATCTCGGCGTCGATCAACTCGAGCAAATTCTGCTCCAAACCGCTGAACCCCTCTCAACCACCATCCCCAACAACGTCAGCGGCTATGGTCTGGTCAATGCGTATGCGGCGGCGTTACAAGTGACTCAAAATGGAATCCTGCGTGGGAGTGTTAAGGAAGCAATTACCAATCAGCCCATCCCTTTTGCAACCCTAACGGTTCAAGATCGTCATCCAACGAACCCAACTGTGATCGCCCTCAGCACCCAAGCAGACGGCAGCTTTGAAGTTCATCTGCCGCCAGGACTCTATGACCTCACAGTTGCGCGCTTCGATTACGAGCCACAAACCCAAACCAGCATCTACATCCAAAACCTGCAAACCACAACCGTTGAATTAATCTTATCTCCCAAACCTTCAGGCTTCATCCTCGGGAGGGTGCTCGAAGTGGCTACCCACATCCCGCTCTCTGCCACCTTGACCGTCGAAGGAACACCGCTCGCTGTGCAAACCAATCCATCCAATGGCGAATTTCAGCTCCGCCTGCCAGAAGGGTCTTGGCAGATCTCGGTTCGCTCCGCAAGACATCGCATACAGAAATTACCCTATAGCGTTCAAGTCGGACAAATCTACTCCCCTGATATATTGCTTGAAAAAGCCCCTCACATTCTCCTCGTTGATAGTGGCCCATGGTACTATCGCAGTCAAATTGGCTTCTATGAACGCGCTCTAGAAGCTAATCTTTATCCTTTCGACAAATTGTCTATCCGAAGTCCCTATGGGGTCAACGGCATTCCCGATGACCGTCCCTCCATAACCACCCTGCGGGCTTACGATCTGGTTATTTGGTCAGCGCCGGGCGACTCTCCCGGCTTGATCGGGTCAGGTGAAGTCATTTCGGATTATCTTAGCGTTGGCGGCAACCTGCTGATCAGCGGTGAGGACATCGCTTATCTCGACGCCGGCGGACCCAACTTCTTAATGCCCCAATATTACCTTCAAGATCAAATGGGAATCTTATTCAGAGACGAAGGGCTGCTTACGCCACTTGTTGGGAAAGAAGACAGTCCCTTTGCCGGCTTGACCGTCAATCTGAACACCCCAGACAGCGCTCAACAACAATTCCATCCCGACTCCGTTGTAATTTCCAATTCCCTGCGCACAGAAGCTGGTCTCATCTGGAATGGAGATGAAACCGGGGGAGTCTATTCATCGTACTGTGTACCCTTCAAAGGGATATGGTTTGGCTTCGGTTTGGAGGGCGCCGGACCAGAAAACACCCGAAACGCTCTGCTCCAACGCGCCATAGATTGGTTTACCACCCCAAAAGAACCCTATGCTTTGTTGGCCCAATTTCACCAGAACAGCATGGTTGCCCAACCCGGTCAAATTGTGACCGGTACATTCCAACTTGTCAACCGCGGCACTCAAGCCGATACCTATCAACTCGAAATTCAAGGGGCGACGTGGCAAACCTCCATCCAACTCCCCAATGGACAATCGTTTAGCAACTCCTCTACCCTAAGCTTGGCTTCCTGCGCTTCAGCCATCCTCACTGCCACAGTTCAAATTCCTCCTTCCGCCCTCCGCCAACAAAATTCTATCTTTACACTTAGGATTACCAGTCAAAACAATCCTTCCGTTCAAGATACCCTAACAATGCAAGTTAAAACACCGGCTCCACTCTTAGTTGTGGACGATCAGGTGTGGTATGACCATCTACCCAGCTTCCTCGATCCATTGGATCATCTACCCCTCCCTTACGACATCTTTGTCACCAAAGGGTTTCAACAGAGCCCAACCACAGACACCCTAAAGATGTACCCTGTTGTCCTTTGGACAACCGGCTACGATTGGTACTTTACCCTTTCGGCAGACAACGAGAGCCGCCTATCCCGCTACCTCGATCAAGGTGGAGGGTTACTCCTCAGCAGTCAAGACTTGCTCGATCTCCGCCGCGACAGCAACTTCCTGCGGGACAAGTTAGGGATAGGCATTGCGGCCTTCTCCATCACTGCCACCCAAGCGATCCCCTTCCTCCAAAACCCTTTGCAACTTCCTCCTCAGGCTTCCTCCCTTTCGTTTCCATTCTTGAATTGGAGCGACAGCATCTCACCAACCCAGAAATCTATTCCACTGCTGATGGATGAGAACCTAAATCTCATCGGCACCCTTCATCCACCATCCGATGCTCGCTCGGCTTTCTTCTCCATCCCCTTAGAGACAATGCCTGACGAACCGCGCCGATTGCTCATTCAAAGGACACTCTTCTGGCTTAGCCCCTTTGGGGATACGAAGTTTCGCCTTCCGCCCTCGGTGCTCAAGGGAGGTGAACTACCCATCACTATTGAGTTGAGCCGTAGGATCCCTAGTCCTTCGCCCGATCGCCTTGTTCTTCCCATCCCCACCAACACCACCCTGATCCCATCCAGCCTCAGCGGACCTTGGTCATATTCCCCATCCGAAAACGCCCTGATCTTTCAAGGCAATCTACCTCTCTCGCAAAAAATCGTTCTACAGGCTAAGTTGCGCGTTTCCAATTCGATTTCAGAGGATGCGCTGATCCCCATCGAAGGAATCTTCTACGATAGCCAGGGTTTGGTCGCCAAATATCGGCACCTGATTTCGATCAATAAACCCTACCTAGAGATAACAAAAGCAGGCTCCCCCGAAACTGCGTACAGCGGAAATACGATTGATTTTACATTGACTGTTAGCAATCTAGGCGTGACTGCTGCTCAGGCAACCATCACCGAAACCCTCTCCGAGCATCTTCAGCTTATCCCTACCTCAATCACGTTCAATTTGGGTTCGGTAACGGAAAAAGAACAAGGCTTCGTTTGGCAGGGAAGCCTAGCGGCTCAACAAAGCACGACCATTCGTTATCAAGCTCGCTTGATCCACCCCTCAAGCCGCGGTTTTGCGTTTACCCGCTCGGATGTCCATTATTCCCAAGGAGACTATCTCGCCTTCGTCAAGGTCAAAACACCGTGGCTCTATTACTTCCCCTTCATTGCCAGATAAAGAGGATTAGGCAGGGATGAGATTACACAATGAACTTCCGTCCAGGCTCTACCGCCTTTCCTTTGGCTTGACCCTCGTTTGTCTCGGAATTTCGCAAGTCTTCTGTCGTTTATCACCACGATCCTTTCTATCCACCCCCACGCCAACCTCCACTGCCACCCTATCCCCCTCTCCTACCCCAACGCTAACAGCCACCTTACTTCCAACGTTCACACCCACCTTTACGCCCACCCCAACACCCACCCTAACGCCCACCGCTTTGCTCCTGGTCGAAGCCAAAACTCCCATTCCGCCGCTTTTGCCCCTGATCGATACCACAAACACCGCCTTTGTCTCCGGCATCACCGAATATCAGACCCCGCCATTGGTCGATTTCAAGTGGCATCCCACTCGCTTTCTCCTCGCTGCGGCAACGACCAATTCAATCTATCTCATCGATCCATCCCAACCGCAGGTTTCTTCCATCTTCTCCCTCGATGAAGGCATCTCTACCTTTGACTTTAGTCCCGATGGGCGCTGGCTCGTGACCGGTCACCGCTACGGCGAAAGCCTTGAAAGTTTCTTCGGCAACGTTCAGGTTTGGATTGCGCCGAACTATCCTCGCGTTGCTTATTTCGGCGACTATCGCGCCGTTCGTCAAGTGCAATATCTTACCGATGGCAAAACGGTAGCGATTGCTTATAGCAACATTGTGGACGCAGAAAATGCAATCCAATTTCGCAATGCGCTCACCTGGGAAATTCTTAGCACCATCCGCACGGGAATTCTCGTGACGACGGCAATTTCTCCAGATGGAAAAACGCTCATCACTATCCCCGACCGCTACTCGATCAAGGTTTGGGATTTGGAAAAAGGCGAAGTGGTTTATTCTTTGCCGACCTCCTTCAGCGGCGCAGCCAACTGTTTAGCGATTTCCCCCGACGGCACCTTCTTCGCTACCGGTCATTATGATGGCTCGCTCATCTTATGGGACATCGAAAAGGGTGAACGCCTAAAAACCATGCAAGCCAGCGGTGTGGTGGAGAGTTTGGCTCTTAACCCCAATGGACAGCTTATTGCCTCGGGCTCCAGTTTCCAATCTACCCTCATTCAAATTTGGTCCGTTTCGAGCGGCGAAGAATTGCGTAAATTAGAAGGGCATCGCCGTGGGGTTAATTTCCTGCAATTCTCAGCCAATGGACAATTGCTTGCTTCTGCTTCTTACGATGGTACAATTCGCCTGTGGGGAATCCGCCCCTAGACCAACTTCCAGCTTGCCCCTTGACTTGCAACCACTGCAAAAACTTTCCCTTGAACCCTTGTGCGCTCATAATAAAGGCGGTCAAGCTGTTCTACAAACCGCTCGACTTCGGATTTCGCCACCATGTTCACCGTACATCCACCAAACCCAGCGCCGGTCAATCGTGCCCCATAACAACCCGGTAACTGCTTGGCAATCTCAACCAAGATGTCTAAATTCGGATGGCTGACTTCATAATCGTCGCGCAAGCTGTAGTGACTGGCGTACATTAACGCCCCAAAAGCGCGCCGATCTTGATTCTTCAGGGCAGTAACTGCAGAATATACCCGTGCAATTTCCTTGACAACATGCTCAGCACGGCGTTGCGCTTCTTGGGGTAAGTATTCCCGATAGGCAGCAAACTCCACCGGCGATATATCCCGTAAGGACTTTAGGTTCGGTAAAAAACGTTGTAAGTGTCGAACCGCTTCTTCACAGGTCTCACGTCGGCGATTATATTCGGAGCTAGCCAACGACCTTTCAACCCGCGAGTCGGCAATCACAATCACACAATCTTCAAAAAACTGCAATGGTTTCCACTCTAAACTGCGTGTATCAAAAAACAACAGATGTCCTTCGACCCCACAAACACTGGAAAATTGGTCCAACAAACCACAAGCAACCCCAACATACTCGTTCTCAGCTTGCTGACAAGCTTGAGCCAATTCCAAAGGTTGAAGTTGCCATCCATCCAATGCGCTCCACAGGGTGGCAAATGCCACTTCAACGGCTGCCGATGAACTTAGACCAGCCCCAATCGGGATACTTGAGGAAAACACTGCTTGAAGTCCGCTAACAGGATGGCATTTCTGGGAAAGCACCCAAGCCACGCCCGCCGGATATAATGCCCACTTGGGCAGAGGCTCTCCCCATTTATCCTTTTTCTCCTGAAGGCTCTGCTGCGTAAACACTACTTCCTCGTTCAAATCCAAAGCTACCAGGTTAACTTCGTTTGAGTCGATTTTTCGGGCGGCAATTCCAACTTCGCGATCGATCGCCATCGGCAAAACCACGCCATCGTTATAATCCACATGTTCTCCAAGGATATTGACTCGCCCTGGCGCGCGGGCAAATACACGGGGCTGAGCTTGAAAGCGTTGCACAAAATTGGCGATAAGATCAATCTCTGAGATCACCCATTTATCCTTTCAATCCATAGAATGAGATAAGCGATTCCGGCAAGCAAAAGAATTTGGATCACGACAATTGGAAACAATCTGCGCAATATGAGCCCTTCGCGTCCTTTGAGTCCACTCGTGCTGGTGCCGACAATGATCTTTGCCGGTGCCAATGTAGAAGCAATAGACGCAGCCGCAGTTTGAGCAGCCAAGATGAGCGCAGTCGGATAGCCTAGGAGCCGAGCTGTTTGCATCTGCAGCGAAGCAAAGAGCACATTGGAGTTTGTATTGCTTCCGGTCATAAAAGCGCCAATCCCCCCAATGACCAGCGAGATAAGAGGATATACCGGTGCAAAACCTACACTCAACCCATGAGCGATTGTGTCAGTCATCCCGCTCATTTCCATTAGAATTGACATCGTCACCATGGCCCAAATCCCGATTGTAGTTGGAACCAATCTCTTCACCATCTTTTTGCCCACTTGCGCCAGAGAGTGTGCCCGAAGTCGTCCCTGAAGGCTAAACCAGAGCACCAGCAAAAGGATTGCGTAAAAAAGCACAATGCCAGGATGGGATAGAATGAACACCTGGGCTGCTCTGCCAGACGGAATAGAATGCGGAGGGATATTCAAGCGAGTTGGAGCTGTTTCCAAGGCCGGAATCATTAAGCTAAATTCTACCTGATGAAATAACGTGTTCAGAGAAGGGACAAGGTTCACCACAAAAATCGTCCCGATCAGCACTCCAAAACCGGAAAATGCCACCCCAAGCTCCTTGACCGTCTCCAAATCAAGACGTTGGTGATTATAGAAAAAACGCACCAAAAAGATAAACCAAATTAACCCAGCCAGCGCTCCAAGAAAAGTTCCTAAGTTCCAAACCCCCAACCAAACTCCAAGCATCATAAAGCCTCCCATCACCATGCCGCTGATGGTCACCTGAGCAAACAAACGCCGAAATTCTCTCCATCCATCAACCAGAAGCAAACAAATCCATCCACTCAAGACACATGAAACTGCTAACATACCTGCTGTGATGATATTGAGCGGATAAATCGGATGACCGCTGATAGCCAACAAGGCTCGAAAGGAGGAACCCAGCGACCCAAATGTGACCCCCCATCCATGCCCAACGGATGGAATGAGAATAGCTTGCAACGGCTCAAAACCCAATTTCATGAGGATAGGCGCAATCACCGCTACTGGCACCCCAAATCCTCCTACTCCTTGTAAAAAAGAGGCAAAGATCCATCCTAAGGCATAGGCCTGCATTCCTTTAGAGGGCGCTACTTGAGGCAGTCGTTCTTCTAAAATCGC
Organism: uncultured Anaerolineales bacterium; assembly: GCA_937928795.1. Taxonomy (GTDB): domain Bacteria; phylum Chloroflexota; class Anaerolineae; order Anaerolineales; family UBA4823; genus NAK19. The sequence continues at coordinate 76,678 of CALFWB010000059.1, read as the reverse complement.
TATAATTCCGGCTTCTTCAAGGACTAAATAAAACAAATAAGACGCCCAGATAATTAGCAAAACATCCACCGCAAACCACAAGCCTTTTAAGTGCCCATAGGTGAGTATAGGCATCGTTACCCCAAAAAACACAACGCTCACCGTAACACAAGCCAAGTACCCAATCAACCCGGCTTTTTCTGCGCTCAAGTTGAAGCCGGCCATCAAGATTAAGATTAAGAGGATGGGCAAGAGCGATAAAACAAAAGCCATTTCGAACAACAAATTCTCCAAAATGTATTTTGAATAACGAATCCTGATCCCTCTACCCAATTAAGGACAGGCTGCAACGAAAAAACTCATTCTACCCCGCTTTCTCGCCAGTTCCGATAGAAAAACACCAACCCCACTCCAAGCAATAGTCCAGCGCCTAGTATCAACCCTGCTTCGGGTCCAAAGGCGCCTCCTGTAATCCAAGGTGGGCCTGAGACGTTATGACGAATAAGCTTCGGCAAATTCTCCAACCCACTAACCTGAAATCCGAACACAACCCCCTCGAAGAAATTCCATCCGATGTGTAAGCCAATCGGCAACCAAAGATTGCCAACCCAATAATAAGCAAAACAGAAGAAAAGGGCGGCAAAAAACAATCCCAAGAATGCGCCTAAGGTAAAGGATGGATTGGACTGATGTAACAGTGCAAAAATCAAGGAGGAAAGCGTAACGCCTAGGGGCAAATTCAACCCTTCTACCAAATTCTGAAGATGATACCCCCGTGAAAGTAACTCCTCCGTCCACCCAACCAAAATAAACACCAAGGCTACGGTAAAAACTTCTTGCCAGAAACGATCAAAACCTGCTGTCTGCCAAGCAAAGCCCTCGACTCGCAACCAACCTAAGGCAAATTCCAACAGGAAAATCACTCCCATCATCAATCCGGCGATCAAGATACCTGCAATTAAATCCATAAACGTCCTTCGGTTAATTTCCACTCCCAAACTGCGGAATGATTTTTTATCCAACCAGCGGCGCGCAAGATAGGTAGCAAAAGTCAGTCCAATCGCAAAAGACAACTGAGAAACTAAGAGCCACCGATTGCTGAGGTTGGCATATGCAGGAAGCGATGGTTCAGAGGGCAAGGCATCTAAATCCCCAAAAAGTAGGGCTACAGGGATACCAACGAGAAACGTAAAGAACAAAACGAAGATGGAATGAAGGATGATCCGCCACCCCGATCGCAAACGTCCTTGAGAAAAAAAGAGCCTCACTTATTCGCCCCCCTTCAAATATATTCGCTGCGGGTCCAGTTCTTCCCGCAGAATTTTCAGTTCTCGTTCGCTGGGAGGTTCGGTAATCCTTAAGTGACCGGATACCCTTAGGTCCCAACCGGTGTTCTCCTTTGCCTCCTCAACCATGCGGCCCGGATGGAGAGCGGTTAGGATTAATTCGCCGTTCTCATCTGGTTCCAGAATTCCGATGTCGGTAACAATCGCTTGGGGTCCCGCTCCTCTTAATTTCGCAGCCTCTCGTTCGCGACGATGATTGAGAAATCCCGCTGAGGTTCGGAAATCCACCTTCTCAGGGAAGCGGCGCTTCTGATGAGGGGTGATGATATAGCAGCGGTTTGCCCAAGCAGCTATCTCCATCGATCCCCCCGAACCGGGCAGACGCACTTTGGGGTGCGAATAATCCCCGATCACGGTGGCGTTGATGTTGCCAAAGCGATCAATCTGGGCGCCGCCTAAAAATCCGACGTCAATATTGCCCCGTTGTAGATAGAGAGCAAAAATATCATACATGCCGCACACCGAGAGAGCGCCCGAAACCAGTGTTGGGTCGCCAATCGAAAGCGGCAGCCTTGCCGGTTGAGCCCCGATGACTCCGGCTTCATAGATCATCACCAAATTCGGAGCGTGGGTGCGCCGAGCCAGGTTACAAGCCAAATTGGGCAAACCAACGCCGACAAAAACCACATCTCCATCGCGCAATAAGCGCGCAGCATTAATGGTGAGCAATTCTGGTGAAGTATATTCCGCCATTGTCGATCCCTTCCCTAGTATAAACCGTAGTTAACCGCAGCGCTCAGCCGCTCCCCGACCTTTAGACGCTGGTGAACCTGCGGGCCAAGTTTTTCCCAATAGGCATTTCGATCCGCCACACCATAAACCCATTCATCCAAGTATTGCTTGACTTTTTCACGGTTCTTGCTGATCTCATCCCATTGCAGATAAAACTCATTATCCCGATCGTAATACCCTTGCGTATAAGAAGGATGAGCGCAATAGGGCACATGACAAACCGCATCCACAATAAATGCGGGGATCAAGGTGCGGTTGGGATCGGAGCGAATCACCTCCTCATCCACAATTTCTTCAGCGGTGAGGATGACCCGCTCGGCTGCAAAGGCAGCTTCCTTTTGCTCTCCGATAATCCCCCAAATATGGGCATTCCCCTCCGCATCGCAGCGCTGCACATGTACAATAGCTACATCCGGTTTTAGAGGCGGAACAACCACAACCGGGTTTCCGCTATAAGGATCGATGATTTGACGGTAATTGGGATTGACCCGCTCTAAATCCCCGGCTGCAGTCGGGTTCATGGGCATAAAGGGCAAACCACTGGCGCCGGCTTGTAGGCGTGAGATCATACTAAAGTGTGAATATTCCTCCCAGTCTAAATTGCCGGCTTCAATCTCGGCGCGCACGATGCGCAGGGAACCGACGCCTGGATTTCCCATATAAGAGAAGATCACTTTTCTTGCACAGCCGGCTGCAACCATCTGATCATAAATCAGATCGGGCGTGGCGCGAGCCAAAATCAAGTTTTTCTTTCCCTGACGAATGATTTCATGCCCAGCCGCAAAGGGAATTAGGTGCGTGAAACCGGCCGCATAGACCAAATCGCCATCTCGAACGTATCTTTGAATCGCTTCGGTTAAGGACATCAATTTGCTCATCATTCACTCTTTCGTTTTTCTTTTGGCTTGCGTTTGAAGATGCGAAAGCGTTGAACGTCCTGCCGCTTGGGCGGACGATTTCTCCACATCAAGGCCCCACCCGCTACCAATAAGAGGATGCCTGGACAGAAATATCGATAATCCGGTTGGTTTAACTGTTCAGAAGCCACAAAAGGTATCAACGCCAACAAGCCAACAACGATGAAAAAGATCCCGACTCGATACCCCAGTGGCTCCTCTTCCATCTACTGCTTGGACACTCCTTTAGACCTGCATTCTACCATCAAGCCCAAAAACAAGCTAAGGTTGTAGGACAACTCCAAGGAGTTGTCCTACAAGAGCAAACCGCTAAGGGCTTCATTCAATGAGCGTTTGAATTTGTTCATGCAGATATAAAGGCAAGTAATATAACCCGCCAGCATTCTTGCCCGTTGAACCGCTGGCTTTCCAACCTCCGAAAGGCTGATAACCCGGCCATGCACCGGTTGTAGCGCCTTGCGGACGGTTGGCATACGTAACCCCGGCTTGAATCTGATCGAAGAACCATTGAGCCTCTTCTTTTGTCCCGTAGAAACCGGCGGTGAGCCCATAGTCCACATCGTTGGCTAGTTGCATGGCTTGTTCCAACGAATTAACTTTTGCAATCGTTGTAATGGGCAAAAACATTTCGTGCTTCCATAGACGATGTTCCAACGGCAAGTCCGCTACCAACGTAGGAGCACAAAAGTAGCCTTTCCCATAATCGCCTTCGGTCAAAATTTTCCCACCGGTTAGTATCGTACCCGCCTGAGAGAGTTCCTCGGCATAGTGTTGATAATCCTGATAAGCTTTTTGGTTGATCACAGGCCCCAAATAGACCTTCCGATCCGTTGGATCACCGATAGCTAACTTCTCGGTCAGCTCAACCAAGCGATTGACCAATTCGTCATAAACCGGCTCCTCAACATAAACCCGTGAGCAAGCCGAGCACTTCTGTCCTTGTAACCCAAACGCCGAGCGCACAATCCCAATCGCCGCTCGTTCCAGATCAGCATTGCGGCTGACAATGGCTGGATTTTTCCCTCCCAACTCTAAGATAATCGGGCGCACATAGCGACCTTGAGCAAAATCGCGATAAATTTTCATGCCAACATCATAGGAACCCGTAAAGGTAATACCATCCACAAGATCGCTTTCAATCAAGGCTTGTCCCAAAGTGCTCCCCGGTCCGGTAACATAGTTGCAAACTCCCTCTGGCAAACCGGCATCGCGAAAGCACTCAGCCAATAGGCGCACTGTCCAAGGAGTATCCGAAGCCGGCTTGATGACCACGGTATTGCCCGTAACGAGAGCAGCTCCCATCGGACCACCACTCAGCGCGCTCGGGAAGTTAAACGGACTGATTACCAACCAAACACCATAGGGGCGTAAAACCGAGAAATTGGTCGCCTTATACCCAACTAGCGGATCGCTGCCCATTTGGACAATATAGCCATTGTTTTTCTCCATTTGGTCACAGGCGTAGCGAATCAAGTCGGCCGTCTCGGCGACATCCCCAAGTGCCTCCATACGGTTTTTCCCAACTTCCATGCACAAAGCAGCGGCAATGTCAAAAATCCTTTGGTCAATTGTGTCAGCTACTTTGCGCAGGGTATTCACCCGTTCCTGCCAGGGTAGACGGCTCCAGCTTGGAAAAGCTGTGCGAGCTGCTTTTAAGGCTGCCTGCGCTTCGGCAACTCCACCTTTTTGAAAGACTCCTAGGACAATATCCGTATTGACGGGTGAACGATCCTCAACTTTTTCATCAGTAAAGTGATCTTGATTGTTAATTAATAAACCGTATTCTTTTCCTAAATTCACTTTCACTCTTTGGAGAGCTTCATCAAAACGAAGATGAAGTTCTTCTGGGGGATTAAACATGGTGGCATAGGTCAGCTTGAATTGTTCTTGCATCACACGTTCCTCCTCTTAGAACAGATAAATTTGACTCAACGATATAAACCTAACCCGTCTTTAGTATAACGTGAGTGAGGCAAAAATGTAGAGGGTTGCACACTTCCTAAATAGCGCAGCCCACATCAATAAGTATAAATCACACTGTGGTTTGAGTCAAAACGCAATTGGTCTTAGTGTGCACTCAAAAGTTGTTGGCAACATTGCTTTGTAGGACAACCCATTGAGTTATCCTACAACTTTTGCGTGGATACTTGGTCTTATTGCGTTTTCCGTCCTTTTAGGCTACACTCAATTCAACCGCAGAGTATGCTCAATAGGTGCAAGAAGCGCGAGTGTCTAACTGCGAATCAACAAGCGAGCTAACCTCGGTAAAAGCTACATTAGCAAGCCTACAAACGGTTACGTTCCAACTTCCCATTTTCGACTCTGGAAGGTGAGAATGTTTCAGAACCCTCTCTATATTGGCGTTGACCCTGCTGCCGGTAAGAAACCGTTTACCTATGTTGCCTTAGATGGGTCTCTCTCAATCACTCACAGAGGCTCTGCAGACATATCCGAAATGCTAGCCTTTTTAGCAAACCAATCAAACTGCATGGTTGCGATTTGTTCTCCATATCAGCCAAATCAAAGAGTGATGGAAAAAGAAGAAATCCGTCGCTCCGTATCTCCTCCCTTAAGACCAGGCCGCTGGTTCAACTATCGCCTTTGTGAAGTGATCCTCAGGAAGCATCGCATCAAGGTCATCCCCACCCCCGCCCGCGAACAAGACTGTCCCCGCTGGATGCAGCAAGGTTTTCAATTCTATCGCCAAATGGTCAAATTGGGTTTCCAACGCTATCCAGCCGAGAATGCTCCCAATCAGTTCTTAGAAACCTACCCTCATGCTGCCTTCACGATTTTATTAGGTCACCATCCACTTCCTAAGAACACCCTCGAAGGTCGCCTCCAAAGACAACTCATCCTTTATGAAAGGAACCTCCAACTGCCCGATCCCATGCGTTTTTTTGAAGAGGTCACGCGTTATAAGGTTTTGCAGGGAAACTTTCCCACAAATCTTGTGTTATTACCTACTGAGCTAGACGCAGCCATCGCCGCGTATTGCGCCTGGTTGGCAAGAAATGAGCCTTCTTCCATCACGTTGATCGGAGACCCCGCCGAAGGTCAAATCCTCATCCCGACCAGAGAGATGAAATCTCGATACTAAATCCATCAAGGGTGATCGAACAATGCAAAAAAGAAAAGTAAAGCTAATTGTGAATCCCAACGCGGATCTAGGTCGAGCTTGGCATAAAGCATCGAATTTACGTCCAATTGTCCAGGAATTCGGTGGCGCAGATTGGGCAGGGACGGTTTACCCTACTCACGCTACCGAATTAGCGAAACAAGCTGCTTTAGAGGGCTACGAATTGATCATTTCTGCCGGTGGAGATGGCACAACCCACGAAGTGGTCAACGGCTTAATGCAAGTACCTCCCGAACAACGTCCCAAACTCGGCATTGTTCCCTTAGGCTCCGGAAACGACTTTGCCTTTGCGGTCGGCATGAACCCTGAACCGGAATATGCCATCCGCCAAATCTTTACTGGCAGCCCAAAATGGGTTGATGTAGGCAAAGTAGAAGACAACCGCGGCCGAGTTGAATATTGGGATAACGCCTTGGGAATAGGCTTTGATGCCATTGTGACGATCCGCTCGCGTCGCTTCACCGCCTTCAGTGGGTTTCTGATCTACCTACTAGCTGTTATGCAAACCATCCTGCTCAATAGCAAAGCACCCCACTTTCAGATCAAGACAGAGCAGAAATCATGGTCGGACCAATTGCTGTTATTCATTCTTTGCAATGGCAACCGTGAAGGAGGCGGTTTCCATATCTATCCACCAGCCGAAGTGAACGATGGATTGCTTAACTATGTCGGTATTCCGCAAGTCTCGCGTCCGATGATGTTGCGGCTATTGCCTGAAGTGATGCGAGGCACCCATCTCAAGCTTAGCCTCACGCGCAGCGGAGCGTTTACCGAGATGGACATTCAAGCCGACCAAAATTTAGTGATTCATACCGATGGCGAAATCTTTTCAGGCTTCGGTATGGATGTTCGTTCTCTCAAGATCAGCCTTATCCCCTCGGCGATTCAGGTAGTCTGTTAGAAATTCATGCCCAAGCTTTCTCAAAGCCTTAGCAAGTACGATCTCGGATTCCTAAGAATTGTTTGCCAGCTTTGGGGATTTGATCACCTCCCAAAAGACAAAAAGACGGCAATCCAGCAATTGAGCGCTTGGATGATCGATCTGCAGAATATCCAGCGCATCCTTGACAGTCTGCCTTCCGATGCCCGTGCAGCTCTTGAAGACTTAATTGCGCATCAGGGTCGCCTTCCTTCTGCGGTATTCAGCCGAAAATATGGGGAAATTCGTCAAGTCGGAGCAGGGAAAAGGGATCGCGAAGCCATCTTTCTCTCCCCGCAAAGTGCCAGCGAGCGTTTATACTTCCTCGCGCTCATCTTTCAAGATTTTTTCGAGAAGGATCAAGCGCTAGAAGAATTTTTTTATGTTCCAGATGACTTACTCGTCGCTCTTCCAGTTTCTCCCTCGATCGATACCCCCCGCTTTGAAGGTGCTTTGTCCTCCGAACAAGTTGAGCCAACCTGCAGCGGACAAGACCTTCTCTACGATGACGTCTGTACCTGCTTAGCCTGGTTGCGGATGGAAAAATTCGCCCACAAGAAATTGAATGAGCTCCAAAGACATCTTTTGCTCTCCAAAAAGCATTTCAAAGAGTTACCCTTATCGCTTACACCAGAATTCTTAGTGACGCTTCTGACAGAAGCCGCCGTTGTCAACCCAAGCGGCTCGCCAATCCCAGAGCGAATACGCCATATCCTATCAATACCCAGGTTTGAGGCAATTCAATTCCTATACGAAACATGGCTGCGATCATTAGCGATCAACGAACTCAAACAATTGGAGCAACTGGAATGCGTGGGAGAATGGGAAAACGACCCAGCGTCTGCTCGACTTTTGTTGGTCGATCGGCTTCGATCCTTACAATCAGAAGTTTGGTATGACCTTGATCTCTTCGTTGAGTATCTTCATGATCATTTCCCAGACTTTCAACGCCCCGGCGGGAATTACGAAATCTGGCTCATCCGACGGCGCAGTGATGGGGTGTTCTTGAAAGGGTTCGAGAGTTGGTATTCGGTTGAAGGTGAACTACTACGCTATCTTCTTCTTGGTCCTCTTGTGTGGTTTGGAATTCTAGAATTAGGCTTGAAAAGGCAAAAGCCCACCTATGCTTTTCGAGTCACTCGGCAGGGGGAAAATCTATTGCGACACCAGCCCCCATCAAACAATGCGGAAGTTCAAGACCAACTACAGGTCCTTCCGTCGGGGATCATCTCTGTTCCGCGACGCTTCCCTGGGGCGCTTCGCTATCAGATTGCTCGGTATTGCCAATGGGAGGGCTATCAGGATGGGCATTTCTCTTACCGCATCACGCCTACCTCTCTCCAGCAAGCCCAACAAAAAGGACTTAAACCGCAACAACTCATCCGCCTACTCCAGAAATCCTGCGAAAACCTTCCCCCCACGCTGATCCAGGCAATACGGCGTTGGACAACCCACTCGACAGAAATCCAAGTGCAACGCTTGACGATCCTGCGCGTGCGTTCCCCTGAAATCCTTGAGATGATCAAGAAAAGTCGTTGTTCAAAGTACCTCCACCAAATTCTCAATCCCACGACGGCAGTCGTGATTGCTGGCCAGGAAAGAAATCTCGCTGAAGGGCTCCTCGCGCTCGGCTTCTTACCCGAAATCGATCTTCTTGCACCAATCCCAATAGGCTCGATTAAAGATCGGTGAAATCTTCCAGTAATTCTAAATTTAGGCCTGAAAACGCTGGCTTTAGACATCCGCTATGGGAAAATCATGCGAAGGTAACACAAATCCAAGTTGACCAAACCATCATCAGCTTGAAGCCTCCGTTACGGGAAATCCGCCTGCTACAGCTTGTCAAGCGTAGCATATGCTTCGCTTGGACGGTAACATAAGCTTTAGCTTGTGGAAACGAGACATAAGCCGAAACCTATGTTACGGAAATCTGCTCTTTCTTGCTAGAAGATAAACCGGTGCGCAAATTTAGAATTGCTGGAAATCTGCGTCATCTGCGGATTTTCAGATAGAGCAATCAGTTCGCTTTTTTCGCTTGACGTTGCTGGAAACGGCGCACCACCCGTAGCCAGGCTTGGGTTGGTGTCTGAGGTTTGGTCTTTTTATGGGTTTCCTTGCTCATCAAAAAGGCAAAATCCTCGAACAATGCTCCCAGGGGGGATTGAGGGTCGGCAAACACCGGCGGCGCTCCGACATTAATTGCCTTCACAATCTGTTCGGATGCATAAGGGATTTGAAGGTCAATCGTTCGCCCCAGAGCTTTTTCAATGTCCCCGCGGGGCAAACCACCCTTAGGAAAGACCCAATTCTCAACCAAGCGGATGATCTCTTTCGGGTATCTTAAGTTTTCAAACACGTTTAAGGCACATACAGCGGCTCTGACTGCGGCTAAATCTGGTGAAAGCACGAGGATAATCTCGTGACTAGCATCCAAGCTGGCGAGCGTTGTTTCCTGAAAATCATGAGGCAGATCAAGCACGATATAAGCATATTGCTGACTGAGGATTCCTAATACATGGGTGACTTTCTCACCTGTTAGATATTCGTTCTGTTCCGGCTGAGGAGATGCGGCTAGAACACGAACACCGCTGCTGTGCTGCAACAATACCTCGTGGACAACAAGAGGTTCAATTTCTTCAATCGGCAAACGGGCTAAATTCCCCCATGAGCGTCGGTAAGGCAAATTGAACATGAGAGCGGTTTGGCCTGCAGTAAGAACTAAATCGACCAAAACCGTTGGCGCATTCCACAGAAGCGCTAAACCACTAGCTAGGTTACTTGCAATAGTAGAAACCCCCACACCGCCCCGCAAAGAAAATACCGCAAGGATTTTTCCATTTGCCTCTCCTTCAACTTCGGCATGGCTGCTCGAACGCCGCATCAAGGCTCGCACATGGGCAATCAATTCATCCGGCGCAAAGGGTTTCGCTAAGTAGTCATCCGCTCCTGCGTCAAATCCCTTGATCTTTTGTTCTACGGAACCTAGGGAAGTGAGCATCATAACGGATAAGTTGGCTGTTTTAGGGTTTTTACGCAGCAAATTACAAACCTGGTAGCCGTCCATCTCTGGCATCATTACATCGAGAATCACCAGATCGGGCAGAATTTCTTCGGCTTTTTGGTATCCCTCTTTCCCATTACTCGCCGTGACAACCTCAAAACCTTCTTTGCCCAAAGTCGCAGCGACGAGTTTCAAATTCATCGGATCGTCATCAACAGCCAAGATTTTGCCGCTCACAATCAACTCCTTTCTCAATTTATCATAGCATTTTTTGGAAAAGTTGCCAATTAGAAAACTTTGGGAAAAAGGTTAAAATCAACTTGTATTGTACCGAAACTCACATGAGAAAGGAAACGGTGATGCCCACTGCCCTGCTTTCCGTTTATGACAAAAAAGGACTGGCAGAGTTTGCCCATCAACTGGCAGAAATGAAATGGACCCTACTGGCAAGCGGAGGTACAGCGCGTTACCTTGCTCACCAGAAGATCCCTCACACTGAAATTGCTCAATATACCGCTTCACCTGAAGTGCTAAAAGGGCGCGTAAAAACTTTACACCCTGCCATCCATGCTGGAATCCTTGCTCGTTCAACGGAAGAAGACCTTCGGGAATTAACCAGCATGGGTTGGAGTCCAATTGACATGGTGGTGGTCAACCTCTATCCTTTTGAACAAACAATTGCCCAACCCAATGTAAGCCTAGAAGAGGCTATCGAAAACATCGACATTGGCGGTGTTGCCTTACTTCGGGCGGCTGCAAAGAATTGGGAGAGAGTCGTCGTCTGCTCAGATCCGCGAGCTTATTCGCTTATTCTCCATGAACTCAAACAAGGAAGCGTCTCTGCTGAAACCAGGCGTAAGTTAGCTTCAGAAGCATTTGCTCGCACCGCTCGCTACGATGCCCTAATCGCCGCTTATCTCAGTGCAGAAGAAACCCTAACGCTTCAACTTTACCCTGTCCAAAAGTTGCACTATGGCGAAAACCCGCACCAACAAGCGGAATTTTTCTCGGAACAACCCCATACATCACCCTTCGGAGGCAAAATCCTGCAAGGGAAGGAACTCTCCTACAACAACCTACTTGACTTGGATACGGCTTGGCGAGCTGCTCTGAGTTACGAGCTTCCCTGTGTTGTCATTGTTAAACATCAGTCTCCGTGCGGGATCGCCTGTGCTGAAAAGGTCGAAGAGGCTTATCAAAACGCGCTGACTTCCGACCCCGTTTCAGCGTTTGGAGGCGTGATCGCCTCGAATCGCGAGATCTGCGAGGATGTGGCTTTAGCAATGAAGGAGTTATTTATCGAGTGCCTCATTGCGCCTGCTTTCTCGGAAGCTGCTCGAGAAATATTTCGGGCAAAAAAGAATTGCCGCTTGATAGAAGCCCCCCTCATCACTCCCTCGGCTGGATATGAGTACCGCTCGATTATGGGTGGCTTTCTCCGTCAAACGATGGATAGCGGTGACCCACCCAATGCAACCTGGCAGGTAGTTTCCCGTCGCCAACCAACTCCGCAGGAATGGGAAGCTCTCCGGTTTGCGTGGAAGGCCGTCCAATACGTCAAGTCGAACGCCATCGTTCTGGCAAAAGGAACTGCGACCGTTGGGATTGGCGGAGGGCAACCCAACCGCGTCGATGCGGTGCGTATTGCCATCCAACATGCTGCAGAACGTGCACCAGGCTCGGTACTCGCTTCAGATGCTTTTTTCCCCTTTCCCGACTCGGTTGAAATTGCCGCTCAAGCCGGCATAACCGCCATCATCCACCCCGGTGGCTCGGTGCGGGATGCGGATTCCTTAGCTGTTGCCGATGCAGCCGGCTTAGCTATGGTCTACACTGGGGTTCGCCATTTTCGTCATTAAGAAAATCAGCTCTGGTGAAACACACCACCAGAGCTGATGCCGCCATGAATATGCTTACTAAGGCTGAAGTTCGAGAGTCGCTGGTCGAGCTTCTAACTTAACCCGAATGGTGATCTCTTTATTATCTCTGACGACCGTTAATTCAACCGTATCACCGGGCTTTCCTTTCAGACTGATATAAATCAACAAGTCATCAAACGAGCGCACTGGTTCTCCATTGATAGCAATCACCACGTCACCACCGATTTCCACTTCTCGCCCGCGCACAGTAATCCTGCCACTTGAGCCGCGCAAGCCGGCTTTAGCCGATGGACCTCCGGCAACGACTTCGGCAATATAAGCTCCTTTGTCAACGTTTAATTTCATCGCTTCGCGGACGAGGGGAGATAAACTACCGCCACGCACCCCCAACCAAGCCCATTCATGTTTACCCTTCTCGATTAAGTCTGGAACCACAGCCTTAATGATGCTGACCGGAATTGCAAAACCCACCCCGCTGTTTGTACGGCTGGTCCCACCGGTCTCAATTTGAGCATTAACCCCAATCACTTCCCCTTGCAAATTCAACAGGGGACCACCGGAATTGCCCGGATTAATCGCTGCATCGGTCTGGATCGCCTGCGGAATACTAAACGAGGTCAAGGCAGGAATAGACCTCCCCAAAGCACTGATAACACCTTTGGTCAGAGTACCTTCCAACCCAAACGGATTGCCAATCGCTACAACGGTTTGTCCAACCGCCAAATTTTCCATATTCCCTAAAGGCAAGGGAATAATTCCTTCAGGCATCTTTTCGACCTTTACAACAGCTAAATCACTATGTAAATCCTCTCCAACCAATTGGGCTAATTCAATGGTTCCATCCCAAAAGGTCACTTCGATTTGGTCAGAACCATGAATCACGTGAGCATTAGTCACAATATGGCCACGATTATCATATACAAACCCCGAACCCTGCCCCAGTGGCATCACCTCTCCCCCTTGGCTAGAATATTCGGTAATATTCACAACAGCCGGATTGGCTCGCGCATACAAGGCAACCAATAACGCTTGTTCATCCTGAATTTGGGCAGGCAATTGAAATGGTGTCGGCGTAGGATATAACTGAGTTTGAAGTTCCACCTGCCTTTCACTTTGCGAGTTTTGCGGCGTTGGGGCAAATTCAGGAACCGAAAAATTCATCGGCACCGAGATGGTACAGGCTACCGTAAAAATCAATAGGGTTATCAACAAAATCAGGGGATTATGCGTACCTTTATGTGTTCTCATCAGCAACATCCTTATAAAGAATTCACGTTATTGATAGGATAATTCCATGCTCCACGTTGACCAGAGTTGTTGTTAGTATAAACAATTCTCTTAAAAAATTTGTAAACATTTGGTGAGAAATGGATTAACACACCAACATGGAAAATGCTTACTCATTTGTTAAGTTTGGGTTTTCGCAATTCAATTAGAATAGAAACTATAGTTTGCCCTTTTGCTATGAAAATAAAGGCTCTATCGTCTTTACTCCTTCTACTCCTGATAGCTGCATGGGATTTCCCCGTTCAAGGGTCAAAGCCTGCTAATAACGCTTTTCAAGCAGAGCCTCGCTATATCTTTCTCTTTATCGGCGATGGGATGGGAGAGAATCATATCCTAGCAACGACACAATACACCTCTCAACCACCGCCCTATCAGGATTGGTTCAAAGTCTGGGTATCCACTTATCCTCAGGGAGGGATTTATGAGCCCCAAAAAGCTTGGCATGAATTTGATTGGGTTAGCCAAAACTTTGTTACGGACAGTGCCGCCGCTGCAACTGCGCTGTTCAGCGGCAAAAAGACAGCCAATGGGAGGATCAGCGTCAGTGCGGACGGTCTTGAGCGTTACTTGACCATTTCGGAGGAAGCGCGCCAACTTGGGCTTAGCGTTGGAGCAGTGACCAGTGTTCCGATCTCTCATGCAACGCCCGGCGCATGGATTGCCCATAACGATTCCCGCCAAAATGGATATGCAATAGCCAACGAAGGAATTTGGGGTAAACCAAATACGACCGGCGACCCAAGTCGCCTTTTTTATGGAGGCGGTCATGGCAACACACTACCTCCCATTGATGTCCTGATCGGCGGTGGTCACCCTGCGTGGCACGCAAACAACCCTTACGTGGATGATGCCATCCGTCAAAAACTCCTTTCTGAGAGCAACCTACCGAATAAGCACCGTTATATCGAACGCATAACCGATAGCCCGGATGGTGGTTCACGCCTTCTTGCTGCTGCCAGTGATCCCACAACCCTGAAGCTCGTTGGGCTATTTGGCGGAGCAGACGGAAATTTGGAATACCGTCTCGCCGATGGTTCAGGGTCTAACAAAGAAAATCCCTCTCTGTCTGAAATGACCCTCGCTGCCATTCAAATACTCAACCAAAATCCCAATGGTTTTATCTTGTTGGTAGAAGGTGGAGCAATTGATTTTGCTTCTCACCAAAACAGTATGAATCAAGTGATCGGCGAGGTGATAGAACTTAATGATGCTGTACAAATAGCCATCGATTGGGTCAATGATCCCCAATCACCGGCGAATTGGACAAACACGCTCATCATTGTCACAGCCGATCATGAAACGGGTTACTTAACTCAAGCCCCCAATGTTTTCCCCGACCAACCTCTTGGAGAAGTATCTTCGCGAACGTTGAAACTCGAAAAAAACTGCTTAACAACGTGTATTCGTGCTAGTTGGGAAGACACGAATACAAATACGGAGATCGATTCTGGCGAAACCATCTATTGGGCATGGAATAGTACTAACCACACCAATTGTCTTGTTCCATTGTACGCATTTGGCACGATCAAGAAGTCTTATTCCGCATTTATTATAGGGTACGACCCAATTCGTGGTCACTATCTTGACAATACGGCGATTTATCAATTTATGAAAGCTGCTCTTAGGCAAGAGATTTTTCTCCCACTAATCTCTCGATGAAACAGCACAACGCAGAATCACGTTCGGACATGAATACCACATTCAACTTTTGTTTTCCCCCTCCAACGACCAGCGCGCATATCTTCCCCGTTTTCAATCGGCGATGTACAAGGGATGCAACCGAGGCTTGGATATCCCCGATCATGCAAAGGATTATAAGGAAGACCATGTCGCTTAATATATTCCCAAATCTGACCCTCACTCCACTTTAACAAAGGGTTAATTTTGACCACCTGAAATCGCTCATCCCACTCAATGACTCTGCCTTTGGCACGGTTTTTAGTCTGGTCTGCCCGGATGGCACTGATCCAGGCTTTTTTGTCGCGAAGATAGCGTTGCAGCGGGAGCACCTTACGCAACCAGCAGCAGGTATCGGCATCTCGCTCCCATAATTTCTCACCAAACTGCTCTGCTTGTTCCTCCAGACTCAGTGCAGGCTCAATTCTTTCAAAGCGGATGCCCAGGGTCTGCTCCAATACGGAGCGCAATTGATGCACCTCTGGAAATAACAAGCCCGTATCAATATAGAAAACAGGGATGTCATAACCCATTTGCTTCACGAGATGCATGAGGACAATTCCCCCTGGTCCAAAGGCGGTTGACATCACAATATGAGGAGAATATTCTGGAATAGCCCAAGCAAGAATGTCTTGTGGCGCAAGGGACTCAAATGAATCGGCAAGGGCGGAGAGGTCATGCTGTTCCATACCATATCAATTCTAATGGAAAGTCGTATCCTAGCAATAAGGAGTTACCTAATACTTTTGTAAGGTGCAAATAAAATTCCCCAACCTAATGGTTGGGGAGTAAAAATGCCCCCAGGGGGATTCGAACCCCCGTTTTAGCCTTGAAAGGGCTGCGTCCTAGTCCCCTAGACGATGGGGGCAAACGAAGGTATTTTACCACAGAGTTTTGGTTTGCAAGTGCCGATTTAGGGCAAGTTTCGAGTTTTTCTCGATAAATTTTCATGACGATTGACAATTCATGATATAATTTACGTTCGCGTTTGAAATTCTTATCAGAATAAACCAATCTCAAGGATTGTCTTATGAGCGAATTATTGCAAGCTGTTGAAGCACCGATCAACGAAAACATCCCTGAATTACGGCCTGGAGATTCCGTCAGAGTTTTCATCCGTATCAAAGAAGGCAACTCCGAGCGAACACAGGAATTCCGCGGCACGGTTATTCGCATGGGCAAAGGCGGTAATAACGCCAACTTCACAGTGCGGCGCATCGCCAGCAACGGCATTGGGGTAGAAAGAACATTTCTCTTGAAATCCCCTCGTCTTGAAAAAGTCATTGTCGAACGCCATGCTCACGTGCGTCGCGCTCAGCTCTACTTCCTGCGCGGGCGGACGGGTAAAAGCTCTCGGCTTAAGACCAAGTTCACTGCATAAGCTTGGCGACGGCTTCTGCCGATTCAACATTTCCTTTTTCCCCCTCTGCACCGATTGGGGTTTTCGATTCCGGTGTAGGGGGACTAAGTGTTTTAAGAGAGATTGTGCGTCAACTTCCTCATGAGAATGTCCTCTACATAGCCGACCAAGCCCATGTCCCTTATGGACAAAGACCCATGGAAGAGGTTCGCAATTACGCCATGGGCATCACCGAATATTTGATCTCGAAAAATGCCAAAATCATCGTTGTCGCTTGTAACACAGCTTCAGCAGCCGCTCTTAAGTCTCTTCGTCAATCATATCCCGATCTTCCCTTTATCGGTATGGAGCCCGCAGTCAAACCAGCCGCCGAAACAACCCAAAGCGGTGCAGTTGGAGTTTTAGCAACCCCAGCCACGTTTCAAGGCGCGCTCTACGCCTCAGTCATCGAACGCTTTGCCCAAGGTGTGAAGCTTTACCAACATACCTGCCCCGGCTTGGTGCAACAAATCGAGCAAGGAAATTTTAGCAGCACAACGAGCCGAAAAATTCTTGAAGACGCTTTACTCCCTATGCTAGCCCAAAATATTGATACGGTTGTCTTGGGTTGTACGCATTACCCATTTGTTGTTCCATTAATCCAAGAAATTGTTGGTGAGAAGGTGCGTGTGATCGATCCCGCCCCGGCAGTGGCACGCCAAACCTACCGGGTACTTCAACAACGCAGACTTCTTAATGACCCCACCAAAATGGGGGAGCTAAAATTTGCAACCAGTGGTGACCCCACCCCTCTCAAAAATTTCCTTAAGTTGATTGGTCTTCCTTTTTCAACCATAAATCGTTTAGCTTGGAAAGGGCTCAAACTGGTTGACGCCTGATGCAAGGCTTCAGCACTTCAAAACGCCTGCTCAAGCGAAGATGCACTTTGGATTAGCCTTTTCAATTTTGACCTTATTCATCATCTGCAGGGAAAATGCTAAAATGGGCAAGATTACCTTGCCAATTTTTGAAGGTTTCAAAAGATAAATCATCCGTTTCTAGTTGGTCTGCGTCCTTAATAAGCGAAAAAAGTTCGGCGTAGCTATAGAAAACTCGCTTCGACCAATCAAGACTCAAGAATTGGCAGAGCTGCTGGATTTTCTCTGCACTCTCCGCTTCAATCTCGACAAAATTCCCATACGGCATTTCATCCAGCGAGATTCGTCCCTCATCAACTTCGTACTCACAGCGATACTTCTCATAAGTCATGATCACAGAATAACCCAAGGCTTCAAACAACCGCCGAGTCGCTTCGAAATCCGCAACTTGGGTTTGGATCTCCACCCGCGATCGAGCACCGTGATCATCCGAACTAACCCCTTTATAGGTCAGGAGATTATGCACGTCTCTTCGCAACCGCAAAACCTCCCCACGCTGAGATAACCTTCGGTCGGGAGTATCAAACCTCAGGTTTTGTTCAAACATCCTCGGTTGAAGCAGCCTTGCCTGCGCTTGCTTTAACTTAGCCTCAATTGCGCTTAGGTCCTTGACTAAAAACTTTACTTCAATCTCGCGTTCCTGCATTCGGTCTCTCCTTAACTCAGACTACGCTTAGTAATGTTTCAGATTGTTCAACACTATCCCCCACGCCCACTCTCAAGCGAATGACAACGCCATCGCGGGGAGACTTGAGTTCATTCTGCATTTTCATTGACTCTAAGATGACCAACACATCCCCTTTATTGACCCGCTGACCCTCAGTCACTGGGATAGCAACCACCAATCCGGGCATCGGCGCTTTCAGATGAAATTCACCGCGTTCAATCACTCTTCCCCCTGCCGCAGCTCTCAAGCGCTTTTCCCGTTCATCTTCCACACGCACCAAATACAGGTTACCGAGCAATAAGATTTGCCACTCTTCCTCGCGCCGATCAACAAAAGCCTCATAAGATTCTCCGTCAATCAGCAAGGAATAGATCGGTTGATCGCTGACCGAAGCAAAGTCAATTTCATAAATTTGACCATTCAAGGCAACATGCTTGTCATCGATAATTTCAACCAGGTAGTCAACCTGATCGATCGTGGCAATATACCTTACATTGATCATTTTCTGATCCTTTCCCAGCGACCGAGCCATTTCCAGTTGCTGATGTCGCGTTCCCCACGGCGGACAAATTGAGCTGCGCGGCGGGTTTCTCGATGTGCTACCAGTGCAGCAATGATTGCGGCGATATTGGGATGGGTTTCGATATTTTCTTGAGCGCTTTCGAGTGAAAAACGCTCTTCCACAAAGCGAGTGTCAAATTGGCCAGCCATAAAGCGGTGCGAATCCATTAACCGCTGATGGAAGGGAATGTTAGTGTGCACGCCGAGGATACGATATTCTTCAAGGGCGCGGCGCATCCTCAGAATCGCTTCTGCTCGGGTTTCGCCCCACACAATCAACTTCGAGATGAGTGAGTCGTAGTAGGGTGTAATCTCAAACCCCGGATAAACGCCGGTGTCAATTCGCACCCCAGGTCCGGTCGGTGGGATAATATGGGTGAGCACCCCTGTAGAGGGCATGAAGTTATTATACGGGTCTTCAGCGTTAATGCGGCACTCGATTGACCAACCCTTGAGGAAGATATCCTCTTGCGTATAACGAAGTTGCCTGCCGCGCGCGATGCGAATCTGTTCTTTGACGATATCAACCCCGGTGACCATCTCGGTAATCGGGTGCTCGACTTGCAGGCGGGTGTTCATCTCTAGGAAATAAAATTTTTTATCTTTATCCACCAGGAATTCGATCGTCCCCGCATTGACGTATCCTACCGCTTCTGCTGCTCTTACTGCAACTTCTCCCATTCTTTGTCGCAACTCTTCATCATCGCCAATAAAAGGAGAGGGGCTTTCTTCGAGCAATTTTTGGTGGCGGCGTTGTAGCGAACACTCTCTTTCGCCGAGGTGGATAACATTTCCATGCGTGTCGGCTAGGATTTGGAATTCAATATGTCTTGCTCCATCGATCAATTTCTCTAGATATACATTCCCGTCTCCAAAAGCGGCTTCTGCTTCGCGCCGGGCAGCTTTTAGCAGAGCCGGCATCTCATCTAGGAACTTGACCTCGCGCATCCCCTTCCCTCCCCCGCCAGCCGTTGCCTTAATCAGTAACGGAAAGCCAATCTGAGGCGCAATCGCCAACAATTCATCATCTCTCAACGCCCCTTCCCCTTCTGTGCCGGGCACAACCGGCACACCAGCTTTCGATACGGTTGCGCGCGCTACGGCTTTATCTCCCATAGCCGCAATTGAAGAAGGCTTCGGGCCGATAAACGCCAAGCCGGCATCCAGAACCGCTTGGGCAAAATCGGCGCGTTCCGCTAGAAAGCCATAACCCGGATGGATGGCGCCAGCCCCAGATTTCAGGGCGACTTCGATAATTTTATCTCCCCGCAAATAAGACTCTCGCGAAGGAGACGCTCCAATGTAATATGCCTCGTCAGCATAACGGACATGCAGCGCGTGTCGGTCAGCATCGGAAAAAACCGCCACGGTTTTCATTCCCAGCTCCCGACAGGCGCGCAAAATGCGAACCGCAATTTCACCCCGATTAGCGATCAGTACTTTATTGAACATACTGATTTCCCTTCTGAAACTCCATAAGAGCTTCGCTAAGGAGTGGATTGAAGATGCCCGCAGCTTTTTGTGGTAGCATGTGATTCACCCCTTCGAGGATTTGTACTCGCCCATTCGGCAAAGCCTTGGTCAGGTCCAAGGCATGTTGAATGGTTGCATGTTCATCTTCACTCCCCTGCACCACGAATACCGGACAGGATATCGAGGAGAGAATCCGTCTCATATCCCAATCCATACCCAGTTGAGTCCAGGCTTGAAACCAGCGTTCAAACACGGGTTTGCCTTTGTGGACTCGGTGCAGGCTTTTTTGGAAAACCTCATTTTCTTGATAAGAACGAATTAGCTCCTGCATTCCACTTGCCATCTTGGGTTCAAAGTAAATATGGGCTGCAATTACCACAACTCCGCGCAAGTTCTCTGGCTGACGACTTGCATACGTTAGGGCGATGTTGCCGCCGTCCGAATGCCCCACAAGAACCAAAGGTTTGGCAAGCTGCGATACGATTGCCTCTAAATCTTGCACATCTTCTTCAAAAAAAGGCGGATCTAATTGCGCCCGATCATCCGACTGGCCATATCCCCAACGATCATAAGCCAGAATGGGAATGCCTTGGCTCGTCAAAAAGTCCATCTGGGCACGCCAAGCCTGCACACTTCCCAACCCATGATGCAACAGGACAACCAGCAGCGGGCTATCCGTTTCAAACCGCTCAAGATAAACGCGGTGACCTCTGACCTCGATCCACTCTTTTTGCCAACTCATGTAGCCCTCACCTTCCCGAGGATAACAGGTGGATTTTCACAACGAACGGATCATAAGGGAATACACCCGTGTTTTTTGGGTGGGTTGGTATCGCGTTTATTGGCGAGCATCTCCAAAGCATTGATCAAGCGTGGCCGCGTCTCGTGTGGCTCAATAACGTCGTCAATATAGCCTCTCTCGGCAGCAATGTACGGATTAGCAAACTTTTCTCGGTATTCCCTCACCAACTCCTCACGGCGCTTTTCGGGGTCTTCCGCTTTAGCAATTTCTTTGCGGAAGATGATATTCACCGCGCCCTCAGGGCCCATTACGGCAATTTCTGCCGAAGGCCAAGCGAAATTCACATCGCCACGGATGTGTTTGCTGCTCATCACGTCATACGCGCCACCATAAGCCTTGCGGGTGACGACCGTCAGCTTTGGCACGGTTGCCTCGCAATACGCATATAGCAATTTTGCCCCCGAGCGGATGATGCCGCCATGTTCCTGACTTACACCGGGTAAGAAGCCCGGTACATCTACGAAGGTCACTAAGGGGATATTAAAGGCGTCACAAAATCGAACAAAGCGAGCGGCTTTCTCGGAAGATTTGATGTCCAATACCCCTGCCAGTACTGCCGGTTGATTAGCCACCACTCCAACACTATGACCACCTAAGCGCGCAAAGCCAATGACGATGTTTGGAGCAAAGTATTCTTGAATTTCAAAGAAAATGCCGTCATCGACCACTAAGCGAATCACCTCGCGCATATCATACGGTTTTTGGGGATCATCTGGGATAATCTCATCCAAAGCTTCTTCCATGCGCAAAGGATCGTCCACCGGGGGAACAAAAGGCGGATCTTCTAGGTTGTTTTGAGGAATATAACTAAGTAACTTGCGCACAAGGTAGAGAGCATCCGCTTCACTATCGGCTGCCAGATGACAAACCCCCGAAATCTCCGAGTGTACCGCCGCACCTCCTAACTCCTCAAAGGTTACGTCTTCATGAGTAACTGCCTTAACCACTTCTGGGCCTGTAATAAACATATACGAAGAGTTCCGCACCATCAGGATAAAGTCGGTTAAGGCGGGAGAATACACCGCTCCACCGGCGCAAGGTCCCATGATAACGCTAATTTGCGGGATGACCCCCGAAGCTAACGTATTGCGCAAAAAGATATCGGCATAGCCGCCGAGAGAAACTACCCCCTCTTGAATGCGTGCCCCGCCTGAGTCGTTGAGTCCAATCACGGGCGCACCGTTTTTCATCGCCATATCCATAATCTTACACACCTTCTCGGCATGAACTTCTCCGAGGCTACCCCCAAAAACGGTGAAATCTTGCGAAAAGACGTATACCAAGCGTCCTTCGATCATCCCCCAGCCGGTCACCACGCTATCCCCCAAATAACGCTGCTTATCCAAGTCAAAATCGTGGGTGCGGTGCAGGACAAAGGCATCCACCTCGC
This sequence comes from uncultured Anaerolineales bacterium, assembly GCA_937928795.1. Lineage (GTDB taxonomy): Bacteria > Chloroflexota > Anaerolineae > Anaerolineales > UBA4823 > NAK19. Next base: position 54,631 of record CALFWB010000059.1, on the reverse strand, counting down.
GGAAGGTGCCCTTATCAAGCAGTAAATCGATCCGCTCGCGGGCGGTCAATTTACCGCGTTCGTGCTGGGCTCGGATGCGTTCTTCTCCACCCCCCAGACAGCTCTGAGCACGCAGTTGACGCAATTTTTGAATCTTCGGGTTTAGAGGCTTTTCGTCAGGCATTGCTTTCTCCAAAATAGGCTTTCACAGACTTCCGACCTAATCCCAAGTAAATGATCAGACCGATCAAAATTTGAAACCCAATGACAAAAGGTAGATGGGTAAAATCCTTCGTTTGAAAAAATACTAGGCGATCTATCCAATTAAAAGAGACAAACAACAGAAAATAGCCCAGAACTGACCACTTCGCCTTGCGATAGCGAAACCAGATAGCAATTAGAACGCCAACTGCAGCTAAGAATAATGCCAGATTCGAAAACAAAATATAATAAGAAACATTCCCTAATAAGTTCTGGAGGGTTCTCCATCGATGATAGGTCTCAATCACGCCGATCAGATGCGCGCTCCCTGTGGTTAACACGCCAAAGAAAACAAAAGTTACGAAAATCGGTGGTTTCAAAGATCACCAATTTCTAAGACAATTTTCCCGTTTTGTCGGCCGCTTTCTAATCGCTCTTGGGCTAGTTTGGCTTCTCTCAACGGATAAACTCGGTCTAAAACCGCCTTTAATTTGCCTTCAAAAACAAGCTGCATAACTTGTCGGAAGTCCTGTTGATTGCTCATAGTCGATCCGATTAAGCTCAGATGTTTACCGAAGATAAACCGATTGTCAATTTCAAAAATCGCACCACCGGTATTGCCAACCGTGAGAATGCGCCCCCCTTTGCGCGCCGCCCGAAAACTTAGAGGAAACGTCGTGCCTACATTATCAACAACAATATCCACCCCTTGACGATCGGTCAGTTGATAAATCACTTTTGCCCAATTCTCTTCTTGGGAGCGGTCAATGAGGAAATCTGCCCCAAGCGTTTTGGCTAGCTCCAGCTTCTCTGAATTCGAGCCGACAACGAACACGGTTGCCCCGGCAAGCTTGGCAATTTGTATGCAAGCGGTATTAACGCCGCCAGACGCACCCACGACCAATACGCTTTCCCCCGCTTTGAGCTGCCCACGCGTAATCAACGAATGCCAAGCGGTTTGGAAGACCAGAGCTGCGGCAGCCGCTTCTGCCATTGGGAAAGATGGTGGTAAGGGTAAAACATTTCTTTCGGGAACGACCACATATTCGGCATAAGTTCCTGAGATCGTTTCGCCCAGCAAATGCCAATTGCGGCAACGGTTATCCTGACCAGCCAGACATTCCGGGCATTTCCCACAGCCAATATTCGGATTGATAACCACCGCCATCCCCTCGGTGACCGAGGTCACTCCTTCTCCTACTTCTTCAATCACACCTGCTCCATCCGCCCCAGGGATATGCGGAAGGGAAAGTTTCAAGCCCGGCCAACCGTTGCGTACCCACAGATCAACTCGGTTTAGTGCGGCAGCTCTCAGCCGAACCAACACCTCACCCTGCCCTACAGGTGGTGTGGGCAAATCACCGTACTGGAGCACGTCCAAACCACCGTGCTGCTCAAAATAGACCGCTTTCACCGATGCGCCTCCTATCTCAGGAATTTCAACTCACGAATATGAATATTGGCAATCTCTCCATAATTGAGATCACGAACCTCAATTCTCATCTTTGCTAAGCTCATCTCCTGGGGAAACAGCAATTCAACAGACGGATCAGGCGGCAATCCGCGATATTCTTGGCGCAGTTCTATGGGTTCAGTCTGTCCTTCTGGGTAAAGATACAAAACTAGCTCAAAATCCATCGAGCCGAATTGAGCTTGAATCCCCTTCAACAACTGCGGCTGCACAAACTGGAATTCCAAGATAAAGGGATTGGCTTCACGACCGCGAATTAAAGTTTGCTTATCTTGATCAAAGAGATCGCCCAGACGACCGGCATCAATTTGGGAATAGCGCACCGCAACGGAGATGTCGTCCACAACTACATGGGCGGTCAGCAACTGGCGACGGAGTTCTCTCTCGCGGGCAAAGATTTCATCCACATTGTCCACATAAGCCAAACGCACAATATAAAACCCGGTCTTTCCGTTCGGGTAAGATACTTCCTCTTCCATGCGAATAAAACGCATTTTAGGGCTGGCAAGCGCAGCGCGAAACTCTTCGGCTGTCAAGAAGAAGACGGTACGTTCATCTAAGGGTTGCTTACGGCTCAAATAGCTATCAATTGATCCCATATTGACGCGTTGCGCCTGTTCAGGAGTTAGGAAATAGCGCACAAAGACATCCGCACCGTTTGCCCATAACGAGGAAACAAAGAGCTGACTATCCGGATAGCGATGTAAGTATTGTGGGATTTTTTGCTCAAAAATCTGGCGTGTGCCATACTGCATCCCATACAAGCCGTAATCATCGTACCAAGTCGGCCCATTTTGCAAGCTGTCTCTTGTCATGGAAAAAGAGACTGCACTGAACAGAACAAACAGAGCAACTTGAATCACTTTCTGCCGGCGTACCTCCTGAACAGTAGAAAGAACCCACTCCCATCCCAAGGCTGCGAAAACAGCCATCGGAATAACCATCGCCAGCAAGCGAGTTATTCCCACCCCTACCAGCGCTGCGCCGGTTGGCACTGCCAAAAAAGCGACAAGAAAAACCCGTAAGGAAGGCTTGCGCCATTGGCGAATGGCAAAAATGAGTCCCAAGAGGATAAAGGGTAAATTCCAAAATCCAAGATGACCATAGCCCTTCATGGTATGGCGGTTTAGGTCTATTGAGTGTGGGATAAACCAATAAGATGGACTTAATCCCATGAGGTATTCCTTGAGATAACGCCCGATTTTCTCAGTGATAGGAAGATCATAGAACCAATAGGAATCAAGATTGCGCAGGTGCTGTAAGGGCGCTTCCTGATGATAGGAGAGAAAACGAAGATAAGGGACCGCTAACAGCCCGATCAACAACATCCCCTTGCCCAAAAGAGCACGATTTTGCCAGTGATAACGAAAATCGAGAGCAAGGAGGGCAACTGCTGTCACGGCGATAATTACCTGACCGGGGCTATACGCATAAAACGCTAATCCTGCCATCAAAATCGCCCAATACAGATAGCGCGGCGAGTGCTGGATATAGAGCAAATATGCGCCAAGAAAGGCTGCATAAAATCCACTAAAGATCACCGTCTCAAACGCAGTGCGCGAATGCAAGAACCACGTCGGAGTAACCGCAAGGAATAGAAGAAAGCTCCACCAAGCCCTCGGACAAACCGTTTTTCGTAAAGCATTCGCCAGAACTAGAACCATTAACCCCGACACCATCAAAGAAGTCCACCGCGTCACCCAAACCGATTTCCCGAATAATAGGTAGGGAAGCACTTGAACATAAACGCTTAGGCTCAGATTCCAATACGAACCGTTGGGAAAATAGGTTGGCAAGAAAACTTTTCCAGGCCCATAAAATCCATTGCGAACCAATTCAGCCGCAGAGGCAGTTTGGATAGCTTCATCGGTGAAGAAATAAATGGGAAAATCGGAAAGCCCAACGATGCGAGTAGCAAAATAAATTAGGATACTCAAGATAAACAGCATAGCTGTCATAGACACTGCGCTGAGGGAACTTTGAACGACTAACCAAGCCAGTTGTTTCCAAGCATTCCACAGCCAAGGTAAAGCCATCTGACTGTTTCGATTCGGAATGACAATCAAGTTCGCCTCGCAACCTTCTTCGAGCCCTATTTCGCTCTCGACGACAAACGCTCCTTCCCGATACACAGCAGAGTGGATAAGAGACTTCTCTACTCTCCTTTGAGCCCATATCTTCATCTTGGTAACCCAGGCGTCTCGAACCCGTGGAAGCAAGTTCCAAATCTTTTGACCAAACGCAATGACATCAGAGCGGATGAGAAACAAGCCAATACTCAAACTGATTAAGCTGAGCGTCAGCCCCCAATAAAAGACGGTCGGACGGAACTCGAAGCGGTATTTGTGGATTCCCTCTTCCATTTTCACAGCCAGATACCCACCAACCTGTTCTAGTTGGGCACGGCGACCATCAATTTTGACTCTCCATCCCGGAAAATAGGAAACTAGAACCACTAAGACTTCTTGTTCCGTTGCCTGAGCGATGATCTCAACGGTATCGTTCTTAAAAAATGGGGTTAAAGGAGTGACCTCTTCACTGCGTAACTCTTCCTGAGGATTTGCTTGTAAAGCGGAAAGGGCTGTCTTAAACACAATCGGGAGGCTATCCCGCATTTTATAGATGGTAGTGCCCTCGATTTGGGTAACAAGATGCCAGCGTCCATCCGGTGGAGGGTCGTTTTCAGCCTGAAGGATGTAAAGGGGCTGGGCTCTAACGGGACGTTTGGCTAAATCGGTATCGCTCCGATCCTCTATAAGTGTAAAAGCATACCATGCATCAATATACTTGAGGCGAGCAGTTAGCATGGGTAAGTGCCAGCTATTTGCCGGATTACGGCGCACATAATATTCGGATGGATCGTGTTCCCTTAACCACCTTGTAATCCGATAGGCAGCCAAATCATCCTGGTCTAAAGATAAATATGGGTGGTTTACCCGATAGACATCATAAACCCCATACCCCATCAGACCGATCAACCCCAAAAACCCTAAGCCACAGATGACTCTCCGAACTTTCCCTGATCCTCCATCAGCGGCATTCTCAATCCATCTTATCAACCTTTTCTCCACTCCATCAAGCCCAAATGCCCCGAGGAGAAAAATGGCAAAACTGCCAAAAATCAACGGACGTAAGACATGTCGAAATTGACTAAAGAAAGCCGTCTGATAAAAATAATTGCGCCACGGCATCTGATCGACATTAACCCACATCACCACAAAGGCGATGACGGCAATCCAATAGGCGATCCAACGCCGCCTCCCTTTTTGCCACCCAAACGGCAGGAGGGCTAATGCGAAAAAGGGCATGTAACCGATGTAGGCATAAAACTCTTCTCGAGCAGGCAAGGCAGTATAAGCATCTTCCCGAAAGGTATCTCTCGAAGTGTAATCCAGCCAGATTTGCCAGAGAGTATGCGATCCCTGAACATCCTCTCCCTTAACTAGGTAAGGGCGCGATTGAAGCATAGGGAGAAAATGAAGGGCGATCAAACCTCCTCCCAAAGCAAGCGCAATTAGCATGGAAACCAAAAAGCGGCCATCGATTTCTAGTCTAATCGGTTGACTCAATACCCTGACCATGAACAGAAAGACAAAAATCAGAAGCAGCCAAAAGAGGAGAAATGGATAGTAAGCATTCCCACTCAAATAAAGCAACGCCAGCGCAAAGGCAAAATAGACCAATTTCTTAAATTCCCGCGTTTGCCAATGGCGAACAAGAAAATAAAAAACCCACGGAATCCACGCAAATCCAAACACAAACAAATATTCCCCTTGAAAAAAACGCGCCGTAGGTTGACCGGCAAAAACGTACATAAAACCCAACCAAAGACTCACCAATTTTCCCAATCCGAAGGCTCTCCCCAGTCTCATCATGCCGATTGCAGCTATGAGATAGCTAAACACCAAGGCAATTCGATAGCCAATCCGCACCCCAAACAACAAAGACGGTAGGGTGACCACAGGGTTGTAGATGTGCAGCATCGGATCCGCAAGGTATGGCAATCCGGTTCTGAAATAAGGATTCCACGCCGGGAGTCTATGGTCTTGGAGAAGGCTCTGAACGAAATATTGCATCACAGCTTGGAAATTGCCACTTTCATTCCCTGGTAATTGAAGGTCAGTGCGTAAGCTTAGAATTCCACGACAAAAAAACAAAACCCCCACCGTCAGAAGGATGAGATAGAACCCTTCCCTTTGCCGGCTCAGCCAGATTACGATGTTCCGTAAACCGAGAAGCACTCCTCCATCTGCGGATCGCTGCTCAGACTGCATCAACTTTGGTTGAATAGATGGAGACGTAGCAACAGCCTCCAACTGTAGAGAGGCATTCCACAGCTTTTTCAACCAGCTTAGGATTGGGGAATAGGCACCAAAGACATAAACTCCTTCTGCCTTTGCAGGGTTCTCTTTGAGCCTCTTTTGGATCTGAACCCGCACCAGTCTCATCAAATACAGATCAATCCCGATCGCTAGGACGACTGCAAAGAAAATCAAGAACCACGCAGCAGATTGGCTCATAGACCGCCTAGATAGACCAGAATAACCTAATGCAATCCACTTTCCAAACGCGCAATCACCAGCCGTTGAATCTCACTGGTTCCCTCATAAATTTCCGTGATCTTGGCATCGCGGAAGTAGCGCTCAATTGGCAATTCGCGGCTATAGCCCATTCCGCCGTGAATCTGCACCGCCGCATGGGTCACAAACATCGCCGTCTCGGAAGCGAACAACTTCGCCATTGAGGCTTGTAGGGTAAAGCGTTCTCCGGTAGTCTTTGCCCGCTCCTTCGCCATAGCAGCTTGGTAGGTAAGCAAACGGGAAGCTTCAATGCGCGTTTTCATATCCGCCAACTTAAACGAAATTCCTTGAAAGGCGCCGATTTTTTGCCCAAAAGCTTCTCGTTCGGTGGCATATTGCAAACTTGCCTGATAGGCTGCCTCAGCAATCCCTAAGGCTTGGGCGGCAATACCAATCCGCCCGGCATCCAAAACCGCCATGGCGATCTTAAATCCCTCGCCTTCCTCCCCCAAGCGGTTTTCAACAGGCACTGCGCAATCCTCAAAAGTCAGTTCACTGGTGGCAGAAGCGCGTATCCCTAGTTTGGGCTCCTTCTTGCCCCGCACAAAGCCGGGCGTTTTTGCATCCACCAAGAAAGCCGTAATGCCGCGATGCCTTTTTTCGGGATCGGTTAGAGCAAAAACCACCACATAGTCCGCAACGGGCCCGCTGGTCACCCATGACTTGCGCCCATTGAGAACGTAGTGATCCCCCTGCCGCCTCGCTCGCGTGCGCATGTTACCGGCATCTGACCCCGACATCGGCTCGGTCAACGCGTATGCCCCAATTGCCTTTCCAGAAGCAACCGGCTTGACAAAGCATTGTTTTTGTTCTTCTGTACCGTACTTGAGAATGCCGTAACAAAACAAGGAGTTATTGACTGACATAATTGTCCCATGAGCGGCATCGGCTTTGCAAATTTCTTCCAAAGCCAGCACATAGGCTAAGGAGTCCATGCCCGCTCCGCCATATTCTTCGGGGACTTCAATGCCCATGAAACCCAACTCCCCCATTTTACGAATCGTCTCGCTAGGAAATTCACCGCTTTCGTCAAATTTGGCTGCCACCGGTGCGATCTCGTTTTGAGCGAACTCACGCGCTGTCTGGCGGATCATTTCGTGTTCTTCAGTAAAGGGAAATAGCAAACTCTCCGACATCCCGTCCTCCTCTTGAGAAAATCGAGCGATCCTGCAATTGGATTATAGCACGTGTACAAAGAGATGTTTATCTGCCTTTATGCTAAAGGGCAAAGTGTCCACGCAAAAGTTGTAGGACAACTCAATGAGTTGTCCTACAAAGCAATGTTGCCAACAACTTTTGAGTGCACACAGGGCAAAGAATACATTGACAGGTTAAGAAACTAGGATATACTCTCCACTAGGAAAGGAGATGCCCTGCGCATGATCACCCCTGAATTGTTTGATCATTTGGTTGAACTCGCCGCCCTTGAACTCTCCCCAACTGAAGCTGAATACCTACGCCAACAACTCAATAACCAACTCAAGGCTTTACAGGAACTGGTCGCTATTCCCTTACAGGAAAGCATCCCCCCAGCCCTGCACGGTGTCAGTTTTCCCGCCGAAATTCGTCCCCCTATTCGGGAAGATGAATGGCTGCCCAGTTCACAGGTTGAAGCCATCCTAAAGCAAGCTCCAGAATTGGATGAACGCTATATCGTCGTTCCTGACATTCCCCATCAGGATCTGGAGTAAGCTATGGATCTGTGTGATTACGCTGCCTACCAACTGGCTTGGATGATCCGGCGCAAACAAGTCTCTGCCGTTGAGGTGCTGGAGAGCACCCTGAATCGCATCGCTGCGGTGGACGGCGTTCCGGGGCGATTAGACGGCGGTCAAGACACCGAGCCAGATAAGATTCACGCCTTTATTACCCTAACCGCCGAACGCGCCCGCCAGCAAGCTCAAAGGATTGATCAAGCCATTCAAGCGGGTGAGGAAGTCGGGCCCCTTGCCGGCGTTCCTTTTACGGTCAAGGACATCTTTTGTGTTGAAGGCACCCCTTCTACGGCTGCCTCGAAAATCCTTTCCAACTTTGTAGCTCCTTACACTGCCACGCCCGTTGCCCGTGCAGAACAAGCTGGCGGGATCATGCTGGGCAAGGTCAACCTCGATGAGTTCACCTTTGGTTCTTCAAACGAGTCCAGCGCCTATCGGCCTAGCCCGCGCAACCCGTGGAACACAGCTCGCGTGCCGGGCGGGTCTTCGGGTGGCAGCGCCGCTGCGGTTGCGGCCGGTGAAGGATGTCTTTCAATCGGCACAGATACGGCCGGCTCGATCCGCCAACCGGCAGCTTTTTGCGGTGTGGTCGGCCTTAAGCCAACCTACGGTCGCGTCTCGCGTTATGGTCTGATTGCCTTTGGTTCCTCGCTGGATTGTCCGGGGCCTCTAGCCCGCAATGTCAGTGACGCCGCTCTGCTCCTTCAAGTGATGAGCGGTGCCGACCCGCATGACTCGACGGCAGCTAATTTCCCTGTACCGGATTACGTCACCGATTTGGAAAAGCCCATCCGTGGCTTGCGCATCGGCCTTTCGCCAGACTACTTTCGCATTACGTATGTTGAGGGCGAAAGCGGCGAACTCGCCCAACAACCTGTTCCAGAGGACTATCAACAAGCCATCTACCGCGTCGCCGGCCGGTTGGCAGAAATGGGCGCTGACATTATTGAAGACGTACCTATGCCGCACACCAAATACAGCATTCCAGCCTATTTCGTCATCTCGCGCGTAGAGGCAGCTTCCAACCTACATCGCTACGACGGTGTTAAGTATGGCTACCGCACCAAACAGCCCGTCCACGATCTACGCGAGATGTACCGCAAAACGCGGGGCGAAGGCTTCGGACTGCAGCCCAAACTGCGCATCCTGATGGGCATGTATGTCAGCGCTGCCCAATATAGCGAACAATACTACATGCGAGCCTTACGCGTGCGCACCCTCATCCGCCGTGACTTTGAAGCGATCTTTGATCCCCAGGGCAAATATCGGCTACACGCACTGCTAACCCCAACGACGCCAACCACGGCATTTCCAATTGCCCAAGTCTATGGCGATTCGGTCCTCATGCAGTTCGCTGATCAACTTACCGTTGCCGCCAACCATGCTGGCGTTCCGGCGATCTCCTTCCCCTGCGGCTTTGACCCCGAAGGCTTACCCTACGGCGCCCAACTGATCGGCGCCGATTTCTCTGAAGACTTGCTCTTGCGCATCGCCCGCAACTACGAAATCGTCACCGAAAGCGATCAATGGCGCAAAAGAATCCCGCCCATTTTGCAAAATTTATGAGAAATTCTAACTAAGGAGATCTTTGCCACCTGAAAAGGAAGTGAGGATGACAATAGAATACGAAGCGGTCATCGGGTTAGAAACTCACATTCAACTTAATACGCTGACCAAAATCTTTTGCCCTTGCAAAGCAGACTCGTGGAACGATCCACCCAACACCAATATTTGCCCGGTCTGCACCGGCTTACCCGGTGTATTGCCGGTGCTCAACAAAGCCGCTGTCGAGAAAGCCATGCTGCTGGCGGCTGCTATGAACGCTGAAATTCAACCCATCTCCTTCTTCGACCGCAAGAATTACTTCTACCCCGATCTCCCCAAAGGTTACCAGATCAGCCAATACAACCTTCCCATCGCCCGCGGGGGCTATCTCGCCTTCCCGATGCCAGATGGCTCAGAACGCAAGGTGACCATTCAAAAATTGCATTTGGAAGAAGATGCCGGCAAGACGAAAAATGACTTCGGTCGGCGGCTGATCGACTTCAACCGCTGCGGTGTCCCGCTGGTCGAAATGGTCACTGGACCCGACCTGCGCTCTGCAGATGAAGCCGCTCAATATATTATTCGGCTACGCCAATTGTTGCGCTGGATTGGAGTCTCGGAAGCGGATATGGAGAAAGGGCACCTGCGCTGCGATGCAAACGTCTCCATTCGTCCGAAAGGTTCAAATGTCCTCAACCCCAAGACCGAAATCAAAAACGTTAACTCCATTGTAGCCGTTCGGGAAGCCATTCAAACTGAGATTCAACGTCAGATTCGCGAAGTTGAAGCCGGTCATCGCATCGAAGCTTGGACACTCGAATGGGATGAAGAGAGCGGTATTTTGCGTAAAATGCGCTCTAAAGAAACCGAAGCCGATTATCGCTATTTCCGCGAACCCGACTTGCTCTCCTTACAAATTGATGAAAGTTGGAAGACTGCTGTACTTAGCACCCTACCCGAACTCCCCCTGCAACGGCGCGCTCGCTTTGCCCAACAATACGGCTTGCCGATCTACGACGCTGACATCCTCACCTCCGAGCGCTCCTTATCCGAGTATTATGAAGCCACGTTACAGGCATATCAAGGAGACCCTAAACGCGTCTCAAATTGGATCATCAATGACTTGTTGCGTATCCTCAACGACCTCGGCATCATTGCCGCAGACTTAAGAGTCACACCGGCTTATTTAGCCCAAATCATCCGCATGGTCGATGAAAATGTCATCAACCTATCTACCGGCAAAGCCTTGTTGGACAAAGTGCAAAACAGCGGCAAAGACCCTGCCACAATTGTAGCAGAAGAAGGTTTAGCCAAATTGAGCGACACCGATGCCCTAGAAGCGATGATTCAACAACTGATCAACGAAAACCCCCAACAAGTGGAAAATTACCGCAAGGGAAAAACTGGCTTGCTTGGCTGGTTTGTCGGTCAGGTGATGAAACAAACCCAAGGCAAAGCGGACGCCCAGTTAACGCGTTCGATCTTAGAGAAGTATTTAAATCCGTAATTCATTCGATAGTCCAAAGGAGGTAAACATGAACACGGTAAAAGATCTGCTTGAAGCAAAGGGAGAGCGTCCAAATTATAGCGTTGCGGCTACTTCCACCGTATTTGAAGCCCTCAAGGTGATGGCGGAAGCCAACATTGGCGCAGTGATGGTCATGGAAGGCGACAAAGTCGTCGGAATTTTCACCGAGCGCGATTACGCTCGCAAGGGAGAATTACAAGGCCGAGCAGCACAGGAGACTCCCATCCGAGATGTTATGGTTGAAAAGATGGTGACAGTCACCCCCAAGACAACTATTGACCAATGTATGGCACTGATGAAGCAATTTCACATCCGCCACCTGCCCGTAGTTGAAAACAATCAAATGGTCGGTATTCTCTCTTTACGGGATGTGATGGAAGCAGCAGTCGCAAGCCGTGAGAGCGAGATTCGCGGCCTAGAAAATTACATCCTTAGCAGCGGTTTTCAGGGCTGATCATCAAAGATGCCGAGGGCGGGCAAGCCCACCTACCCTTCAAACCCGCAGATAGGGCTAAGCTTTTTCTTTTGGCGGAATTTGCGCCATGGCATATTCTGCCAAAGCAGTGATGGTGAGGCTGGGATTTACGCCGGGATTTGCCGGGACAATCGAACCGTCAACCACATAGATGCCCGGGTAACCGTGCACCTGGCAGTCTAGTCCGATCACACCTTCCTCACGGTTTCTGCCAAACGGAACACCACCCAAAAGGTGAGCGGTCATCGGCGTGTTGAGCAAGCTCTCGTTGATAGCTCCAGCCGGCGCAGCATTTGCCTTCTCAGCAAAACGCCGCGTCACCCACTCACCAATTGGGCTGACTCCCTGCACATTTTCACCCGTGCTATCGGAGACTAACCCCTTGCGAAAAGCCGTAAAAACATGCCGTCCCAATTTCATCCGCAAACGGCTGTCTTCAGTTTGCATTACCAATAAAATAGTCGTTCGGCGAGCCCAGCCCGGCAAAACATAAGAGCGCAACGTTTCGATGGGATGAGCGATAAGCAAAAAGATCGATTCAAGCAAACGAAAAAAGAGCGGCTTCTGTCCACCTACCAGCGGGGCGCTGAGAAAGCGCATCAGCGAAGACCCGGCCGGATAGCGCACCGGCTCGACAGCGGTCACGGCATCGGCCTGAAAAATCGAGGTGATCGCTATCCCTTGTGAATAATCGATGCTTTTAGAACGACTCACCGCCCCCAGTAAGGACTCGCTGTTCGTGCGCACGTTTTCTCCTAAGCGTGGGGAGAGTTCAGGCAAAGAGTCCGCTCGTTCACGACAATGCAAGAGCAGTTTTAGTGTCCCAATTGTCCCCGCAGAAACTACAACGTTGCTACAAAGGATTTGAAACGAGGGTTTCCAGAATTGAGTGGAGGATTTGACCGTCAGAGCGTAACGAGCGGGTGGGTGATCGCTCACAGGACGGATATCGATAACCTGGCTCTCCGGCAAGATTTTAGCGCCATATTTTTCTGCAAACCAGAGATAATTTTTTACCAGCGTGTTCTTCGCGTTATAGCGGCAGCCAACCATGCAAGCCCCGCAGTGCTTACAGGTACGCCGTTTGGGACCTTTTCCTGTAAAGTAAGGATCCTCAACTTCTTGATCTTCGCCGGTGCCGATGCTTTCCCCAAACAAAACCCCCACTTCTGTCGGTCGGAAGGTGTACTCCATGCCCAATTCTTTGGCGATGTCGAGTAAAAGCTGATCGGCATGCCAGAGCTTCGGGTTTGGATGCACCCCTAACATGCGCTTAGCCAGTTGGTAGTAGGGTTGAAGGAGCGTTTTCCAATCCGCCATCTCTCGCCAAGCCGGGTTCTCGAACAACCGTTCGTCTGGTTCCATCAAGACATTGGCATATCCTAAGCTTCCCCCACCCACCCCACTGCCATGCAAAACAAACACGTCTTTGAAGAAGCTCAATTCTAAGATACCAAAACAGCGCAAGGCCGGCAGCCAGAGATATTTCCAAAATTGCCAATTGGTCTTGGCAAAATCCTGATCTTGATAGCGCTTGCCGCGTTCGAGCACGAGAACCCGATAGCCTTTCTCAGCCAAGCGCATGGCGGCGACGCTCCCGCCAAAGCCAGAACCGATCACGACAAAATCGTAAATTTCATCGCTAGGAAGCATACTCATAAAATCCTCTTCCCGTTTTCCTTCCGAGGTGACCTGCTGCCACCAATTTGCGCAACAGATAGGCTGGACGGTATTTGTCGTCCCCCAAATCGCGGTGTAAGATTTCCATGACCGCTAAAACAACGTCCAGACCAATTAAGTCAGCTAATGCCAGCGGGCCCATCGGATGATTCATCCCCAATTTCATCACCGCATCAATGGCTTCGCGACTGCCGATACCTTCTTGAAGGGCAAAAATCGCCTCATTGATCATTGGGCACAAAATGCGGTTAGAGATAAAGCCCGGTGCATCGTTAGCTTCCACCGGCTCCTTTCCCATCTGATGGCAAACCTCCAGAACCGTTTGCATGGTCTCGTCCGAGGTCAATAATCCCCGAATGACTTCAACCAAGCGCATGAGCGGCACCGGGTTCATAAAGTGCATCCCAATCACCTTTTCGGGTCGGCGGGTAACCGCTGCTAGCTTGGTAATGGAAATCGAAGACGTGTTTGAAGCAAGGAGGGTGTGTTGCGGACACAACCCATCGGCTTGACGAAAGATTTCTTGCTTAGTGGCTAATTCTTCCACAACAGCTTCAATCACCAAATCGGCGAAGCCAATCGACTTCAGCTCTTTTTCATAGCGGATTCCGTCAATCCGTTTGGCTTGTTCGTCGGTCAACTGACCCTTGCTTAACAATTTTTCAACCGATCGGCTTATTGTTTCTCTCGCTTTATCCAACTGCTCCGGAAGAACATCCATCAGGGTTGTATGATAACCGCCTAAGGCTGCCACTTGAGCAATGCCGCTGCCCATCGTGCCTGCGCCAATCACGTAAATTTCGCGGATATCCATTTACCTTTCCTTTCCATCAATATAGCAACTCAATCGCCATCGCTACTGCCTCTGCCCCGCCCAAACAGAGAGAGGCAATGCCCCGTTTGAGCTGGCGGTCTCTCAGAGCATAGATCAAGGTCGTCAGGATTCTTGCGCCACTAGCGCCGATCGGATGCCCCAGAGCAATGGCGCCACCATGTATGTTAACTTTTGCCCAATCCCATCCCTGATCGGCTAACGCCTTTCCATCGGCAAGGACCTGAGCAGCAAAAGCTTCATTAAGTTCAATCAAATCGACCTCACCTAGGCTCCAGCCCACTTGCTCTAAGAGCTTTGGAATCGCCCGCGCCGGGGCAATAAAAAGGCGTTTCGGATCCACCGCAGCTTGAGCGTAGCCCACTATACGCGCTAGGGCTGAAAGTCCAAGTTGCTCCGCTTTCTCACGCGACGCCACTACAACAGCAGCAGCGCCGTCGTTCAACCCCGGCGAATTGCCCGCTGTCACCCTGCCATTGGCTTGAAAAGCCGCCCTGAGCGCCGCCAGCGATTCAAGTGAAGTATCTCGGCGCGGCGTCTCATCCGTATCAAAGACGAGCGGCGCTCCCTTTTTGGTGGGGATTTCGATCGGCACAATTTCGGCTTTGAACTTTCCATTATCAATCGCCCACAGCGCTTTCTGATGGCTCTGATAGGCAAACGCATCCATTTCTTGGCGCGAGATTCCCCATTCTTGGGCGATAAACTCCGCTGCGTCTCCCATCCCCCAGTTTTCAAAGGGATCCCATAAACCATCGTGTAGAAGAGCATCCACGAGCTGCCCATGGCCAAAGCGCAGCTCTCCACTCCGCCCTCGGATCAGATAAGGAGCGCGGCTCATACTCTCCATCCCCCCGCAAACGTAAAGATGACCATCCCCAGCCCGGATCGCCTGGGCTGCCAACATCACCGCTTTCAAGCCCGATCCGCAAACTTTATTGATCGTGGTGGCACCTACACTATCAGGCAATCCACCGAAGAGGGCAGCTTGCCGGGCGGGGTTCTGCCCCAAACCCGCCGAGACCACATTGCCCATCAAGACCTCATCAATGGCGCTCAAATCCTCGAGGCCTGCCCGCTTGACCGCTTCCTTTACAACCATCGCCCCTAGTTGGGTGGCAGTGAAACCGCTTAGGCTACCTTGGAATTTCCCACTGGGCGTGCGCACTGCGCTTACAATTAACGCTTCACGATTACTTCCATTCATTATCCTCCTCCTTTGGCAAACAATTCTATCGAAGGAACAATTAGGGTAGCCAACTTTTTAAGTCACGTTTGGATAAAATCGATTCGTTCCCACACCTCCTTGATCCGCCTGTATGTATCCTCTAATTCTTCAGGGAGCACTCGCACTCCCCCCACGGTAGACATAAAATTGGTATCTCCGCTCCAGCGCGGCACAACGTGCATATGTAAATGATCGGCGATGCCCGCCCCGGCCGGTTCGCCAAGGTTCATGCCCAAATTAAATCCTTGAGGGCGATAAACCTGCTTTAAAACCTCAATTGAGGCATTTACTAACTCTATCATTTCGCATCGACAAACAGAACTCAAACTACCAAGATCAGAGGTATGCTGATAAGGCACAACCATCAAGTGCCCGCTTGTATAAGGAAACCGATTAAGAATGACAAAAGCAGTCTCACCGCGCTTGACAATTAAGTTTTCTGGGCTATCTTCCTGAGCAACTGCTAAACAGAAAATACATCCCGCATCTCGGCGGTGGTTTTGGATATATTTCATCCTCCAAGGTGACCAGATATGTTTCAAGGTGATCCGATCCCATTTCAAAGTTGTGAAGTCAATTTGATTCTACCCGAAGATAAGCTGAATGATTTATAATCTATCCCAAGTTAACAGGAAATATGCTATCCTTGTTCGAGAAACCAATCAATTGGACAGTCTCTCAACTCACGGCCTACCTTCAGCAATTGCTCTCTGAAGAAGAACTACTTCGCGACTTGTGGGTGGTTGGCGAAGTGTCCAATGCAACACGCGCCACTTCGGGTCACTTTTATTTTACCCTCAAAGACGCCAACGCATCTCTGCGTTGCGTAATGTGGCGACAGCAAGTTAACTATCAGTTGTTCCTCCCCAAAAACGGTGACTTAATTATCGCCCACGGATATATAGACGTTTATCCCCCTGCGGGAGTGTACCAACTCTATACCGATAACTTAATTGCCCTCGGCGCTGGAGTGTTGTATCAAGAGTTTCTGCAGCGCAAGGCTAAACTTGAAAAAGAGGGCTTATTTGATGCCGACCGGAAGAAGCCTCTCCCGCCTTTTCCACGCAAGATCGGCATCGTTACCAGTTTGCAAGCAGCCGCTTTACAGGATATGCTAAACACGCTCAAACGTCGTTACCCTCTAGCTGAAGTGATTATCGCTCCGGCTGTTGTGCAAGGCGACGAGGCCGCTCCTACTCTCATTCGCGCTCTAAAGCAGTTGGATGAGAAAATCAAGCCGGATGTAATCATCTTAGCCCGTGGCGGTGGCTCGATCGAAGACCTTTGGGCATTCAACGATGAAGGGCTGGTGCGCACAATTGCGGCATTGCAAACGCCGATTGTAACCGGCATTGGCCACGAAACCGATTTTACCCTAGCAGATTTCGCCAGTGACCTACGCGCACCCACCCCAACCGCTGCCGCCGAAATGGTCACGCCTAATCTTCCCGATCTGCAAGCCAATCTACAAAACCTCTCACAACGCCTGCAAAACGCAGCCCTCTCTCGACTAAGCTCTCACCGCAGCCGCCTCAGCCAGTATGCTCACCGCTTGAGCATGAGTTCACCACTTAATCGGGTCAATATTGCCCGCCAACGCTTGGATGAATGGACACGTCGTTTAGAACTTTATCTTGCACATCATTTGGAATCCCAACGTTCCAAAGTCGAGCTTTACTTTCATCGCTTGGAGGCACTCAATCCTCAAGTGATCTTGAAGCGCGGTTATGCGCTCTTAACTAAACCAGAAGGCAATCTCATTCGCTCTATCGAACAGGTCGTGGTTGGAGAATCCATCCAAGCGCGCCTTAAAGATGGTCAGATGGCTGTGCAAATCGAATCGGTCACCAGAGAAAGCGCATGATGGTTACATCTGAAGAAAACCAAGAACCAACTGAGGAGGAAGTGATCCTCCAACTTAACGAACAACTCTTGTCGATCGGAGCCTCCAGCGCTGAGCAATCCTTTGGTCTAGCAGTTTGGCTAGGCACATTGCCAATTCTTGGCATTGTGGCTCTCTTGCTTGCCTTCAAGATCATCAATCTCATTTTGGCATTTTTCTTGGTGATCATCTTCTTCCTCGTTTTCATTGCGGCAACAGCTATTCTTGCCAGTGCAGCCCGCCAGAATGCTATCCGACGCGCCATCCGGGAAAAAACCCTTCCCCAAATTCAAAGCTATCAAGCCTCTCGCGGCATAGATTTTGAGACCTTTGCCTCCAAAGCAAGAGAAATTTTACCCGCCGAAGCGCCCCTGTTACAGGCACTCGGCAACCTGACTCCATCTTCCGAAAGCGACAATCCCCATGAACAGCAAAAAACCTGAACCCTCTCTGGAATCGCTCTCGTTTGAAGAAGCTATGCAAGAATTGGAACATGTCGTTAACCAAATGGAAAGCGGCGAACAAACCTTGCAGGAGACACTTTCTCTCTATCAACGAGGACAAGCCTTGGTTCAGTATTGCCTTCAATTGCTGGAACAAGCAGAACTAGCTATCCGAACCCTAAGCGATGAGAAGCTATAGCAAAAAAGAAGAATTTATCTAGAATCGACATGGAAATCTTCCGCAATTATGTTCTAATCTCCGGAGCCATTGCTTGGATAATCGCCCAAACCGTCAAGGTGCCGATCGAATATATCAAAACTCGGCAGTGGAATTGGGCATTGCTTTTCCGAGCAGGAGGGATGCCCAGTTCGCACTCTGCTCTGGTAACCGCCGTTGCTCATGCGCTTGGCTTGTTTTATGGCTTTGACTCCCCTCACTTTGCTATTGGATTGACCCTTGCCATGGTCGTTGTTTACGACGCCACCGGCATCCGCCGCCAAGCGGGAAAACATGCCGAGCTGATCAACGCCATGATCAACGATCTTGCCAGCGGTCATCCACTCAAGGAAGAACAATTGCGCGAAGTGCTCGGACATACACCGATTGAAGCCTTTGCGGGAGTGGTCTTAGGCGTGGTTACCGCTCAATTGGTGTGGTTGTCTGTCTCTTAGCCCAGCGGATGACAAGGTTATACAAAATCCATAGCTCCTCAAGGCGCAACAACCAAGCACTCACACCAAAGAAACCGCCACCTAATGCAATTCCACCAAGGGCCAGAACAAACACCGGTTGTTCACTTAGGTAAGTTATCCAAAGAGCTACGCCAATCCCCATCACCAAGCTGGCAAGACTTGTTTTGACGACAAAGCGTAAAAAGGTGCGCTCATCCAAACCTCCCAAGCGGCGACGCATCATCCAGTACAATCCTAGCGCTTCAAGGTAGGTTGCGATTGTGTTGGCTAGGGCTAAGCCCCCGTGCGGCAACCAGCCCAACCACCAAAAGATTGCCGAAAAGAGATAGCTCAAACCGACATTCAATCCCATTGCTAGCGATCCAACCCAGACCGGCGTTCGGGTATCATGCATTGCGTAAAAGGAACGGGCAAAAATTTCTACCAAGCTATGACCAACCAGTCCACTTGCATACCATAACAACGCCCAAGCCACAAATTCAGTGGAACGTTCATCAAACGCTCCTCGCTGGTAAAGCATCGCCACAATCGGTTTTCTGAGTAGGCTCAAACCCACACTGGCTGGTATAGCTAGGAACAAAACACCTCTCAATCCATTGACCAGCGTTGAACGTAGGTCATCAAATTTGCCTAATGCAAAATGTGTTGAAAGGGTCGGCAATGCAACAATTGCCACCGATTGGGCAATAGCAGCTTGAGGCATCAACATCAACGTAAATCCCAATACCACACCGGTTACACTGCCTTCGGGCATCTGGGAGGCTAAGCGGGTATTCACCCAAAAATTCAACTGTACAACCGCAACCCCAATTAAGCGCGGCGCAAACAAACGGATGACTTCGCGCACTTCTGGCATATCCAAAGCCAAGTCAAGGAAATATTGCCCCTTAAGCCGCCATAAAGAGGGAAGTTGCAAACCAAGATGCAATCCAGCGCCAACCAAAACCCCCCAACCCAATCCGGCAATCCCTAGCGAAGGCGATAGGACCAACACCCCGAAAATCATGCCCAATTGGTACATCGAGGGCGTCAAAGCGGGGACTAAGAAAACCTGGTGTGAGTTCAAAATACCCATCACTAAGCCACTTAGGGCAAAAAGAGTCGCCGAGGGCAACATCAATCGCAAAAGAGAAATCGTTGTTGCCTCTTTGCTAACCTCAAAGCGAAAGCCTGGTGCCAGAATATAGCGAACGACTTCGGGAGCAAAAAGATAGATTACTGCCGTCAAGAGGATGAGGACAACCAATACTAGATTGGCAATCGCCGAAGCTAACTGCCAAGCCTTCACCGTTTCTCTCTTGGCTAACAGCCCGCTAAAGGTTGGGATAAATGCAGACGCCAAAGCGCCACCAGCAACGAGGTTGAAGAGGGTTTCTGCTACACGGTTCGCAGCATTAAAGGCTTCCATCTCCGCCCCTGTTCCGAATGCTCTGGCAACCAGAATTTGGCGTATTAAGCCGGTCAAGTTACTAACAAAGAAAGCCGCCATTACCGTAGCGGCAGCTTGTGCTAATCGACCTGAGCCTAAGGTTGTTCCTTCACTCACTCTCTCGATTATACAGGATAACCTCTTGACATTCTTTGGTTCTTCCCGTACCTCTTTTCTTAAGTGCCTACCCCCCCTCAATCTGGTTAAGAGCCGCGCAGGAAAAATCCCTTCCTCATCTCGTAACAGTCGGTTGAAGCCGACTTTTGGAGTCAACCTATCGAAAACCTCTCGGTATGCATTCAGTCTCAATAAAGAGGACAAACGGTTTGCCTCGCTAGATTAATAAAGCCACTCGAGCAAGTGAGAAATCCTATTGAATGCAGCTTTATCACCTACTTTTTTGAGATATAATCAAAATCAGGAAATGTAACATGGCTTTTCAAGTGTCGGATTACCACGACCTCGTGCGCTTGCTCAATCAGCACCCTGAATGGCGGGAGGAGCTGCGCCATTTGTTATTAACCCCTGATGTGCTAGAATTGCCGCAAGCCGTGCGCGAACTAGTGGAAGCCCATAAGCGCGCCGAAGAGCGTCTCACTCGTCTTGAGCAAGCGGTTGCTGAGCTAGCTGAAGGACAGAAGGAATTAATCGAAGCGCACAAACGGAGCGAGGAACGCCTCACCCGCTTAGAGCAATCTGTCGCCGAGCTGACCGAAGCCCAGAAACGAAACGAAGAGCGTTTTGCGCGCATGGAGCAGGCGATCATCGAGCTAACCGAAGCCCAGAAGAAAACCGAAGAAAAGCTTCAAAAACTCACGGAGCGCGTTGACATCATCTCCATCCACGTTGATGAACTGCGCGGCGACATGCTCGAAATACGCTTTCGCCAACGCGCCTTTAGTTACTTCGGAAAGCTTGTTTCTCGAGCCCAAGTTGTTGACCTCCAAGACATCTGGACTGAGTGGATAGAGCCAAACCTGAGCGATGAAGAGCGCAATGACTTGATCTCCTTAGACCTACTGATACGTGGGCATTTGAACCGCTCATGGGAAGAAAAAGTGAGGCTCAAGGAGCTCTGGCTAGCGGTCGAAGTCTCTGGAGTGATTGACCAGAACGATGTCAGACGGGCAAGGCGGAGGGCAGACTTGTTGAGTAAAGCGGGGTTACAAGTCATTCCCGTTGCGGCTGGACGCGAGATGACGAAAGGAGCTGATCTGCTGGCAAAGGAGATGGGGGTTATCTTGCAGAAGGACGGCTCACTGCTTTACACAGAAGAAGCACTCGAGCGCTTCAACGAGCTGAGGCAAGAGTAATTTCATCTGCTTGAACAAGATGAGAGCAGTCAAACGAACGACTCTACCTGCGGCCAGTCAAAAAGGACTACCTATGAAGATAACTCAGATAAGTAAACCCATTAAATCAGCGAGAGCCGGATACGCCGCTTCCGGCTCTCTCTAAGGAGGAGAAGAAGAGAAATCGCCCTTCGATGTTGAGTTTATCAAACTTCACCGAGAAATGCTTGACGCTTAACCTACGATTAACCTACGCTGACCCAACAATTTTGCAGGTTTTGATTAAAAAACGATGAATTTTGCAATTCAAACCAATCATCTCGGTCGCGTTTACAAAATTCGTGGCAGCAAGAAGAGCACTGCTAAACAATTAGTTGCTCTGCAGGATGTCTCCTTAGAGGTTCATCAAGGGGAATTGTTTGGCTTGCTTGGCCCGAACGGCGCCGGGAAGACGACGTTGATTAAGATCCTAACCACCCTACTTGCGCCTACTAGCGGAACCGCTCTTGTCTGCGGCTATGACGTGGTTAAGGAAGCGCATAAAATTCGACCGATCATCAACATGGTCTCTGGCGGGGAATCTTCCGGATACGGTTTGCTCACCGTGCGCGAAAACCTCTGGATGTTTGCTCAATTCTATGGACTCAGCTCCAAAGAGGCTAATCGGCGCATTGCCCAACTCCTCGAGATCGTTGGCTTAGCCGATCGGATAAATACCAAATCCTCGGATTTATCAACCGGCTTGCGCCAAAAGATGAATATCGTGCGCGGCTTTCTCACCGACCCGCAAGTCTTATTTCTGGACGAACCTACCCTGGGCTTGGATGTTGGCGCATCCCGAGATGTGCGCCGCTTTATCCGCCAATGGCTAGATGAACACCCAGAACGCACCATCCTTCTAACCACCCATTACATGGCAGAAGCTGAAGAATTATGCGACCGAGTCGCCATTATCAACAAGGGGCGCGTCTTGGCTTGTGACACACCCGCGTCACTAAAGTACCGTCTGCAGCGCGAAGCCATTTACCATCTGGAAGTCAGTCAAGTCACGAGTCCTTATCCCCAACACCTTCAATCCATCCATGGAGTTCGCAAATTCGGTGTCAAGCCCCGCGATGGCTACGCAATCCTTGATCTCATCCTCGACCGAGATGAAACTCTTGCCGCTGTGGTTAATACCTTGACGGAAAACCAAGTGCGCATTATTAACCTGCAAAAACGCGAACCTACTCTGGAGGATGTTTTCGTTGACCTGGTCGGCAAAAGCATGGAGGAGATCGAACGTGGCACAAACGGCGCTAGCCATGCCGAAAGCTAGTGGCTGGAAATTATTCTTCAAAACTGTTATCGCCCGCGCTTACCCGCGCATCATCGGACAGCAGCGCGAAAAATCGTGGATGTTTTTTGATATCTTTCTGCCAATTTTGGGTGTTGCCGCTTATGTCTTTGTCTACCGAGCCATTGGTGCACCGGAAGAATATATCGGATTCGTCGTAATGGGTGGCGCCATGACCGCCTTCTGGCTGAACGTTCTATGGAGCATGTCCAGCCAGTTGTATTGGGAAAAGGAGCAAGGAAATTTAGCTCTCTATATCATGGCTCCCAACTCGATGATGGCCATCTTGCTCGGCATGGCGCTGGGTGGTATGGTTGCAACCCTCTTGCGCGCAATCGTGATCTTGGTCATCGGTGGGTGGATCTTTCAGGTGCGTTTTATGGTTGCCAACTTTGGACTGCTAACTCTCGTGTTCTTCTTGACCATGACGGCGCTCTATGGTTTAGGGATGATGTCGGCTTCTCTTTTTCTATTGCTCAGCCGTGAAGCGTGGCATTTAGCCAACCTTGCCCAAGAGCCGATCTACCTGATCTCCGGCTTTTATTTTCCGGTCAAAAATCTCGGGTTCTGGATTGCGCTCAGCGCTTCTCTGATCCCATTAACCTTAGGATTAGATGCTATGCGTCAGCTTGTTTTCCCTTCCGCTGCTCAATTTGGCTTCCTGGATGTGCGCGATGAAGTGATCGGCTTGCTGGTTTTGTGCGGCATTTTCCTTCTCGGCGCCCATTGGTTGCTAAACTACATGGAAAAACTTGCCATTCGCGAAGGGCGATTAACCGAATCACGCCGGTGAAACCGACTCAAAAAAATGAAAACTACGCGCTTGTTATCTTCCGCACCTATCTTCTGGCGCTCCTTTCGCTTAGCGACTTGGCTTGGCTGGCAAATCGAATCGAACTGGGCTGACCCGTTCCTCTTTGCTATTTACTCGCTGATCAAACCGCTTTCCAGCGCTGCCATTTTGGTCATCATGTATAGCGTTATTACCCAAGCCGATTTTGAATCACCAATCTTCCCTTATATTTACCTAGGAAATGCTT
This sequence comes from uncultured Anaerolineales bacterium, assembly GCA_937928795.1. Classification (GTDB taxonomy): domain Bacteria; phylum Chloroflexota; class Anaerolineae; order Anaerolineales; family UBA4823; genus NAK19. The sequence goes on along the minus strand of CALFWB010000059.1, from coordinate 31,282 downwards.
TCTATATGTATGTCGGGCATGTCATGACCGGCATCTCTTGGGCAGTGATTGACGATCGTGAGCATTATAAAACCATGAAATACATCTATACCGCCCCAGTACACTTTCCGTCTTACCTGCTTGGTCGCGGGGTAGCGCGCTTCATCATTGCCTCCATTTCTGTTTTCGTGACCATTCTTTTTGGCGTGCTGTTTCTCAAAATTTCAATCGACATCGATCAAGTCAATTGGAGCTTTTTCCTCCTAACGCTCTTCACCGGAGTCATGATGTTAGCCCTAATGGGTTTGACTCTAGCCGGGGTCATGCTCCTCCTCGTCCACCACATGTTCGGCGTCGGCGAGGCAGTAGCCGGAGCACTTTACCTTTTCAGTGGAGCCATTTTCCCTCTGGAAGTCTTACCTGCCTATCTGCGCCCGATCGGTTTTCTTATGCCTATTACCTATTGGCTCGAACTTCTGCGCCGTTTACTAGTAGGCAAAGTTGCTTCCAGCTTCCCTACCTTACAGAGTTTCTCAAATAGCGAACTTTATTTGATCTTGGTCGCCCTAACCTTTCTGTTTGCCATCATTTCCATCCTCGTCTTTCGAGCCTGCGAGCACCGAGCCAGAGAATTAGGGCTTATTGACACCGTAACCAACTATTGAGCTTTTGGAGCAAAACATGCAATCCAAAGTCATTTCTCATCCACTCAGTCTGTCGGTCGCTTATCTTTCTCAAACCCCTTTTGGGCAAATTGGGCTGGCAGCTTCTGAAGCTGGCTTAGCTTTCCTTGAGATGCAAACTCATCCAGAAGTGTTTGAAGAAAGCTTGCGCCTCAGAGGATTTATCCCTCAACGAGCCCCATCGCTCCTTTTGCAACAAGCAATTGAACAATTAGAAGCCTACTTCCACGGCAGGCTCCGAGCTTTTAGCTTGCCAATTGATTGGCGAAGACTCACCCCCTTCCAAGAGCAAGTCCTACGCCGCACGTTTGCGATCCCTTATGGGCAAGTTAAGACCTACGGCGAAATTGCTAGCGAGATTGGTAAACCAGGCGCAGCACGCGCCGTTGGACAGGTCGAAGCGCACAATCCGATACCGATCATTATCCCTTGTCATCGCGTAATCAGCCGCAATGGTTCTCTTCATGGCTATAGCGCGCCGGATGGCTTAGAAACCAAGGCACGCCTATTAAGACTAGAAGGGGTAAGTATTTGAAATTTTCCTACAGAAAGGATGGTAAACCCATGCCAGAAGCAGTGATTATCGACGCTGTGCGCACACCCATCGGTGCTCTAGGAGGAATCCTCGCTTCCGTTCGCCCAGACGATCTTGCTGCCCACATCTTGAAAGCTCTCATTGAACGCACGCGCATCGACCCGGCGCTAGTTGAAGAAGTTTATCTCGGTTGTGCCAACCAAGCTGGCGAAGACAATCGCAATATAGCCCGTATGGCACTTTTATTGGCCGGCTTCCCGGTGCAGGTTGCCGGAGTGACGATCAATCGGCTATGCGCAAGCGGCTTAGCGGCTATCAATCAAGCTGCTCGCGCCATCAAAAGCGGTGAAGGGGAGGTCTTTATCGCTGGGGGTGTAGAAAGCATGTCACGCGCTCCTTATTCCATCCCAAAAGCTGAAAAGCCTTTTGCCTTCGGCAACCTAACCGCATGGGATACCGCCCTAGGCTGGCGCTACCCCAACCCCCAAATGCAAGCGCTCTACGGCACTGAATCGATGGGCGAAACCGCCGAAAATTTGGCAGAACAATATCCCCATCTCACGCGTGAGAAACAAGATGCGTTTGCCCTTGCTAGCCATCAACGTGCTATTGCCGCCATCGATAGCGGTAAATTTGCCGAAGAAATTGCCCCGGTGCCTATCCCGCAACCCAAAGGCGACCCAATTTTGGCAACAACTGATGAACGCCCGCGCCGAGATACGTCCATGGAGTCACTAGCTCGCCTCAAGCCAGCATTTCGCTCAGGCGGCACGGTCACAGCCGGCAATTCATCGGGATTAAATGACGGTGCGGCTGCGCTTTTGCTCACCAGCCGAGAAAAAGCGACTGAACTGGGCTTAAAACCGATAGCCCGCATCATCACTTCCGCCGCAGCCGGTGTGTCGCCGCGCATTATGGGCATCGGCCCTGTCCCCGCTACCCAAAAAGCCCTCCAACGCGCCGGCCTTTCGATTCAAGATATCCAACTGATTGAGCTCAACGAAGCCTTCGCCATTCAGTCCCTTGTGGTGATGGAAGAATTAGGCTTGGCGCACGAAATTACAAACGTCAACGGCGGTGCCATTGCCTTAGGGCACCCCTTGGGATGCTCTGGGGCACGCATCATGACTACCCTGCTTCACGAGATGCGTCGCCGCGCTCCAACCGCCCGCCGTCCATTTTATGGATTGGCAACCTTGTGCGTCGGTGTTGGGCAAGGAGAAGCCACCATTGTAGAATGGTTGGATGAATAAACAGCTTTCAGGAGGTAACGTGAGATGACGAGCAATTTGCATTTCCTCTATCTCTCTCGCCAAGATGTCGAGAAAGTCGCTTTAGACCTGCCCACAATTATTGATTTATTGGAAAAAGCCTTTCGTGAAAAAGGCGAAGGGAAGGTAGAACTGCCTCCCAAACTAGGCATCCATACCTTACCGAACGCCTTCATTCACGCTATGCCCGCCTACATCCCCTCGCTCTATGCGGCAGGGGTAAAGTGGGTTAGTGGTTATCCCGATAATCCGAAAAAGGGGCTTCCATACATATCTGGGCTGTTGATCTTAAATGACGAAGAAACAGGCCTCCCGTATGCCGTAATGGATTGTACATGGATTACCGCTTATCGCACTGGCGCAGCTTCGGCGCTCTCGGCTAAATATCTTGCTCGCCCCGACTCGAAGACTTTAGGCATCCTCGGTTGTGGCGTGCAAGGTCGAACACACACAGAGGCAATGGCTACCCTATTCCCGATCGAACGGGTCTATGCTTATGATATTCTTCCCCAAGCTCAAGAAAAGTTCCTCGCCGAAATGCGCCAAAAATTCCCAACCATTGAGTTTATCGGGGTAACAAATTCCCAAGCAGCCGTCACCCAGAGCGATATTGTGGTCACTGCCGGACCGATCCTCAAAAACCCAACCCCAACCATTGAAAAAGACTGGCTTCAACCCGGCGCTTTTGCCAGTGCTGTGGATTACGACTCCTATTGGAAGGGAGAAGCCCTAGCCCAAATAGATAAATTCACAACCGACGATTTAGCCCAAATGGAGTATTATCGCACGATTGGATACTTCAAGGAAACTCCTCAACCATATGCCGATCTCGGAGAAATCGTGGCAGGCAAAAAAGCCGCACGCCAATCTGCGACCGAGCGCACCATGGCGATGAACCTAGGCCTAGCACTGGATGATATAGCCGTTGCGCCGACTATCTTCCAACGGGCAAAAGAGATGGGACTAGGCGTGGAGCTACCCTTATAGCAAGATACATTCCCCAATCACCCTGGTGAGGGTGCAAAGAAACTCACCACAAGGGCGCCAAGGAATAGACCAAGAATATCTGTTGAACGTCCTTTGTATCCTTGTGGCCTGGTGGTTTATCCTATTGTCCTGACCATCTAAGCTAAGCAGCCTCCTTGTGAGCGACATGATTTTGCCCTCCCACCGATTGGACATCCCTATATATAAAACCTCTCTTTATCTACCTCCTCGCGCAAGATGCGTAGTTCCTCCTTCGTCGGTGGAGGATTTTCTTCAATTTTTTCGGCAAGCAGCAGCCTAAAACCCGTTTCAGCAATCACTTGTTCCACTGTGACGCCCGGCTGCGTTGCCAACAACATCATTTCCTTACTCTCTGGGTGAAAACCCAAAACCGCCAGGTTGGTCACCACCCGATAGGGACCTGTATTTGGCGGCAAACCAGCCCGCTCTCGCCCACCCGGACCATCCAAATAGCCGGGGGTTGTGATAAAGTCCACCTTTTCCACAAAGCGTTTGCGGTCATGGCGCATGATGATGATTGTCCTCCAACAATGCGAACCGACATCATTCGCACCGCCGCTGCCGGGCAAACGCACCTTAGGACGCGCATAGTCACCGATGACCGTACTGTTCAAATTGCCATAGCGATCGATTTGCGCGCCACCGAGAAAACCGAATTCGATAAACCCGCGTTGCGCAGTCTCAACAATATCGCAAATTCCCGAAGCTGCAACAGCACGATGGAAGGTGTTTTCTTCCCCCACTGCAATGGGTATCCTTTCTAAAATTGCCCCTGTGCCGCCAAATTCAAAAATCGGCACCAAATTCGGAGCGTGCATCCTCTGGGCTAAAGCTGCTGCCAACAAAGGGATGCCCGTGCCGATAAAAGCGGTTGTTTTATCGGGCATCATGCGGGCTGCTGTGCAGATTAATAACTCGGTTGGGTTATATTCCACCTCGCTCATCTCAATTTACCTCCGCTCGATAGCGTAAGTTCTCTAAATGCTCCTTGCCGATTAAGTCCAAATAGGCTTGATGGTCAGGCACATCGAAGATATACTTCTTGAAATAGGCTTGGGCAGTCTCTTCGGTCTTAGCTGCTTCCACCCATTCGCGGATTTTCTCCTCGTCTCGGCGATATAGATAGCACATCTCACCCGGATGCGAACCAAAAGGCGCATGGACAACGGCATCCACCAGATAATAGGGGATAATCGTGCGATTAGGGTGACGGCGAATCTCTTCCTCATCGATAATTTCTTCGGCACTAATAATCAATCTTTTCGAGGCGCGCGCCATTTCGGCTGCAAAACCACTGATGCCTTCTATTTGGGCGTTGCCATATTTATCGGCGCGATGGACATGGATCAACCCCACATCCAGAATTAATGCCGGCAGTAAGCAGATTGGCTTGCCGGTGAACGGACATTCCACCACCTTTGCCGCACTGTGTTTAAAGGTATCCGTGCCTAAATTGGAACGCACGGGAATGAAAGGCACTCCCATTGCGGCTGCTTTGAATCGCCAGGCAATGCTGGCATTGCTCCAGTCAACCACCGTTTCCACTCGCCCACTCTCTACTTCTCGTCGCAAGCCGTTGGACACCCCATAGACTTCCAAGCCAACATACGTAATGTCGATTTCTTTGACGGTATGGGCCGCCAACAGCAGATCTAATTCCATCACTCCTTGCCCTGCCAGGCGCAAATCTTTTTTCCCCTGGCGGATAATTTCCCTAACCAATGACATGGGACAACGCACCGTCCCGTAGAGTTCGGTGCCAATGTAATCGCCGTCATGAACAAAACGGCTCACCGCTTCCGCTTCACTCATTCGCTTGTCGATTAATTCCTTACTTTTCTGGCGATTCCACTCACGAAATGCGTCAATGTCAGGCGGTTGAATGAGTTTGCCGCTTCCTGAGTCGAGGATTTTCATCCGTCCCCTCCTTTTCGGAAAATTTATGCTTGAATAGCTCGGATAAAATCGGCAAAAAGTCCGTAAGCAGTAGTGTCGGGAGAAGGGTCTTGTTCGATGATCGTCAGAAGGCCAAGGGTATCGGTGTCAAATTGTGCAATGCTGGACGTGCCATTAACATTATACATCGGAGAGTCCGCTGTGACCATTTCTGGAGCCACTTTGGCTCTCACCCGTGAATCTTCGCGCCAAGCGCGGCAAACCAATTTCCAACGTTTGCCCTGCTTGAGAGCAGCTTGGACCTTCGTCTCATCCAGAGAACGGATACCGTATCGCTCAACCTGGTGGGGTTTGAGAGGAAAATCCATTAGCACCGTTGCCAAAGCGGCCAATTTGATTGCAGCATCCCAGCCGTCAATATCCCCACTCGGGTCAGTCTCCGTAATACCGATTTGTTGAGCGGCTTTCACAGCCCCTTCAAAGCTATCGCCCTGTTCCATGCGCGTCAGGACGTAATTTGTAGTCGAATTGAGAATGCCGTTAATACCCCTAAGGTCAGCAGCAGGTAAGCAATGGCGAAACAATGAAAAAATTGGTGTGCCATCCATCACGGTCGACTCGAACAAAAAATGGCGACCATTTTCTCTGGCTAAACGACTGAGCTCAGCATACCCGTGCACAACAGGCCCCTTATTGGCGGTTATGGCGTGCATTCTGAGAGATAAAGCCTGTCTGAGGATATCCAAGGCCGGTTGGCCATCCTGATAATTGACCGGAATGCTCTCAAAGAGCACATCAGCCTGACAAGTTGCGAGGCAGTCTTCAATCGTCCCACAATTTCTCTTTGAGAGGAGGTCAAGTGCCTGATCGCTCTGAATAACTTGCAGGGCGTCAGTCAGGTCTATTCCATTCGGATCGCAGGCAATGCCATGGCGGCCGGTGGCGATTCCGCTCACCTCAACTTGCAGATTATATTGTTGGCGCAGTTCATCGCTTTTGCGCAGAAACAGGCGTGCCAAAGCCTGCCCCACATTCCCAAACCCAACGAACGCCACTCGTACCCTTTGCGGTTCCATTTCACATCCATTAGATGGGTGGCCACGGGAAAGGACGCCGGTCTTCCGGCGGTGACGGAAAGAATGGATCTCGCAGGATTGCCTCGATACGCTCCTGCAAAGCGACAATCTCAGCCATTGAAAGATAACTTTGCAACTGCTTAACCCAATCGGTTTCGGCTTCAATTTCTTCCCTAACGCGTCTTAAGTCGTTCACCAGTTCGGCTGGAATTGGCTCGGCAGCAAAGTCCCACAGCACGGTACGCAATTTCTCCTCGACATGAAAGCAAATGCCATGGTCAATGCACCAAATATGCCGGTCTTTATCGACTAAGACATGCCCGGCTTTGCGATCGGCATTGTTTACCACTAGGTCAAACGCGACAACCGGGCGGAGGCGCTGGCGATCTCTTTGCGTGAAAGCAAAAAAGTGATAGTCTGGGTCATGCTCAATATAGAGTTGAATTGAGCCAGCACCAAATGGAGCATCCTCTCGAAAGACGGTCGGCGGCACTAATTCCCATCCTAAAGCTTGACTCACCAGATAAGCGGCCACTTCGCGCCTGGCAAGAGTCCGCGGTGGAAAATCCCACAAAGGGCGTTCGCCGCGTAGCGGTTTATAAACCGCCCGCCAGACTTGCCCATCCGAATTGATCGTCACATAAAAAGTAGAATTCGATCCCCACACAAATTCCCCCTCCAGTTGTAAGCTACCCGATTTCAAGACCTTCAGCAAAGCCTTATGGTCAAGAGAGGACATAATCCCTAATGCTGATGTCCATTCTTTTTGGGACAGAAATGCCCTTCCGGTTCCATTGGCTGACCACATTGTGGGCAGATCGGTCGCCCCCGTGAAGCGACTTCTATGCCCCACTGACACATCGCTCTCATCTGCGCCCGCGTACACCAAAAACGCACCACAGCCGGCTCCACACCCTCAGCATCGTCTGGCACCAGTTCGCGCACCACCAAAACGATCAGATCATGATCAGCATCATACCCCAAGCCCATCTCACCCACGCGGAAGAGCGGATCGACCGGCGGTTGAATGTGCATCTTGCTCTCGTCATAATCCGCCGGAGTTTGCGGCAAGTGAGGAAATTTGCGGTAGATTTCCTCTAAGAACTGCTCAAAACCAATCGCCAAGCTCTGAATCTGGATCTTTTCCACAAGTAGGGTTACGCGCGTTTCGCCCTGGACGCCTTGAATGTAAAACACTCGTTGACCGGGTTTACCAATCGCATCGGTGGTGATATGGGTTACCGGACGTAGATCGATCTCCTTAGCTGGCATGCACCTCTCCTAATCGGAAAAACACTCAAGCGGGTTATTTAAGTCTAGTATACCAGATTGAACGCCTTGTTAGCTTGCTCACCAGAAAAATTAATTTAACCCGATCTCGGGATAAGCCTTTCGGCCTAGCACATCACTTCGAGCGCAGTGAGATGTCTTTACGACTGCAGGCGAAAGGGCAAGATTTCTCCTCGCTGGGTTTATGGAAGCCCTGAGGACTAGGCGCCAAGTCAGCTCAATCCGACTTTCATGTGCTGAGTCAGAACTTGTATACACACAAAAGTTGTAGGACAACTCAATGAGTTGTCCTACAAAGCAATGTTGCCAACAACTTTTGAGTGCACACTCAGGACTTTTGTCAGTAAACCGGCGTGCAAAGCAACCTGACCAGATCGTTACCAAAAATCTTAGTGACTTTGAGCCTTTGTGCTAAGAAAAAGACCTTATTGCAGAAGAGTCAATATCTACTGCTATAATATCCTCCTATAATATCCCCAAGGAGGCACAATGAACATATCTAGCTTAGACGCACAACTCAGCAAAGAATTGCAAGTGTTGCAACAAGACGAAATTGACAGTTATCATACCTATCTCAAGCTGGCTTCAATGCTCAAAGATGAGCAAAATCGCCAAGTTCTCCAAAAAATCGCCCATCAGGAGATGGTGCATTACAACACTTGGAAGCGCTATACCCAAGCAGATGTTCAACCCAATTGGGTAAAAGTGCAATTTTACTACTGGATTGCAAAGTTATTCGGTCTGACCTTTGGCGTCAAACTGATGGAAAAAAGCGAAGAAAAAGCCCAAAACGACTACCGTCACCACCTCGCTAATATTCCTGAAATCGAAAAAGTATTGCACGAGGAAGAAGTCCACGAAAACCAACTCCTTAACATGATTGATGAAGAAAGCCTTAGGTATGCTGGCTCGGTCGTCTTGGGACTGAACGATGCCTTGGTGGAGTTAACCGGCGCGTTAGCGGGTTTCACCTTTGCATTTCAAAAATCCTCCATCATCGCTCTAGCTGGCTTGATCACCGGCATTTCGGCATCTTTCTCAATGGCTGCCTCGGAGTATCTTTCTACAAAAGCCGAGGCTGGAGAACAAGACCCTGTTAAGTCCGCCATTTACACAGGAATAGCCTATATTGTTACTGTTGTTCTACTTGTGTTGCCCTTCTTGATCTTTTCAAATTACCTGATTGCCCTAGCAATCGCCTTGCTCACCGCCATTCTCATTATTGCCATCTTCAACTACTACATCTCGATTGCCAAAGATTTCCCGTTTTCCAAACGCTTTATCGAAATGACGCTCATCAGCCTCGGCGTAGCAACCTTCTCTTTTGTGCTAGGCTTAATCATCCGCCGAGTCTTTGGGATTGAGATTTGATGATGGTTTACTTTTTCTCCAAGCCCTCAAACAGGTTCGGAGAACAATTGATGGCGAGCAAGCGGGCACTTTGATGGTTGAGGTACAAGATCGAAATCGAGGCTAGACCAATGCTCAAGCGCTGATAGGTATCCAAAGGCATCCCTAAAAAATGGGCAATCGCTAACTTAATCGGATCGGCATGGGAGACACACAAGACCCAATCGCCTTCTGAATGCTGAGCGGCGATCTCGTGAAGTGCCTGGACGATGCGATACTGAGCAGCAACAATTCTCTCCCCGTGTGGAAAACACATGAGCGAGGGGAGGTATTGGACAGTTTGCCAACTTCTTAAGCGGCGCAATCCTTTCAAGGATTTCCCTTGCCAATCGCCGTAGTCCAGCTCCATTAATCCTTCATGGTGAATAACTTCCAACTGATGAGCCTTGGCGATGGGCTCGGCTGTTTCCACTGCCCTTTCCAAAGGGCTGCTGTAGATGGCTTTCAGCGGAGCTTGTTCAAGTGTCTTGGCTAAGGCGTTAGCTTGCTCCAGTCCCTTTTGGTTAAGGTGAACCGCTGGCAACCGACCCGCCAACCGTCCCTTTCGCGTGTAGTCGTTTTCGGCATGACGTACCAGCAAAAGAAGAGGCATTCCTAATCCATCCTCCCGGCAGTTTTGTGTTTGCGCTTGACTTCCTGAATCTCATCCTGCGTTAGCTCCGGCATTTCATGAACCTCTTCAATTCCCAGAGCTTGACGTTGTGCCTTTCGCCAGCGCTCTAAACGCTCGGCGATCACAGCTTCGTACCCTTGTTGAGAAGGGCGATAAAACATACGTCCTAGCAAGGATTTGGGCAGATATTGTTGAGGAAGAAAGTGGTCAGGATGGTCGTGTGGGTAACGGTATCCCACCCCATGGCCTAGCGCTTGGCGGTCTCTGGAGTCATCCTGTAAATGCTGCGGAACTGCTTGAACGCCTTCCTCTTCAATCAGCTTAAAAACTTTGAAGTAAGCCGTTGTGCTGTTCGACTTCGGAGCGGTTGCCAAATATAAGGTCGCCTCAACAATCGGGTAGATGCCCTCCGGTAACCCAATATAATCAAATGCCTGCGCTGCCGAAGTCGCAACCACTAAGCTCAGCGGATCGGCTAATCCTATATCCTCGCCAGCCAAGATGATCAAGCGGCGCAGGATAAAGCGCGCATCTTCGCCCGCATAAAGCATTTTGGCTAACCAATATAATGCTGCGTCCGGGTCTGAACCACGCACAGACTTGATAAAAGCTGAGATCGTGTCATAATGTGCATCGCCATCTTTATCGTAAAGCACCGCTCGGCGTTGGATCGACTCTTGGGCGATCTCAAGGTTGATCCGAATCACGCCTTTTTCATCCGGAGGTGTGCTTTCAACCGCCAATTCAAGAGCGTTTAGGGCGTTGCGAGCATCTCCGCCAGCAACCCGAATAAGATGGGCAAGGGCATCTTCAGTTATGACAATCGAACGCTTACCGTATCCTCGCTCTGGGTCTTTCAAGGCTCGCTCGAGGATTATGCGAATATGATGATCTTCTAGGGGACGGAGTTGGAAAATGCGCGAGCGCGAGACCAGTGCTCCAATCACTTCGAAATAAGGATTCTCGGTAGTTGCCCCGATGAAAACAATGGTCCCATTTTCGATATGAGGCAGAAGAGCATCTTGTTGAGCTTTATTCCAGCGGTGCACCTCATCCACAAATAAAATCGTCCGTCGCCGATAAAGCTTGCGTCGTTCAATTGCCTGATCAACGACCTCCTTCAGCTCCGCTTTACCCGCCAAAACCGCTGACAAGGTCTCGAAATGCGATTTGGTCTGGTTGGCGATGACCATGGCTAGGGTAGTTTTCCCGCTACCCGGTGGTCCCCAGAAAATGAGAGAGGAAAACAAGCGATCGGCTTCAATCGAGCGTCGTAACAATCTGCCTTCACCAACGATTTCTTCCTGTCCGACAAATTCATCGAGTGAACGTGGGCGCATTCGAGCAGCCAAAGGAGCTTCTGCCCTGAGAGCATCTTGCATGGCATGATCGAATAAATCCCTCATCGTCCATCCATTTTCTGCTGCATGTCATAGAGCATAACACCCGCTGCAACGGCTATGTTTAATGAAGTCACCCGTCCACCCATCGGCAACCTCAACAATTCATGACAAGCCTGACGTTGAGGTTCTGTTAACCCCTGACGCTCATTTCCCAACAACAAGATACAGGGTTTGTTATACCGCCTGATTTCAGTATAAAGTTTCACAGCATGGGCAGAAGTTCCATAGATGTAAACTTCATTAAAGGCAGCCCAATGGATTAGCTCTTGAAATGAAACTTGTAAAACGGGTATCCAAAAAATGGTCCCCATGCTGGCGCGGCTAATTTCAGGATGAAATGGATCAACACCCCCATCAATGAGAAACAGAGCTTGGGCACCAACGGCATCCATCGTGCGTAAAATCGTCCCAACGTTGCCTGCATCCTGTGGTTCAACTAAACCGACCATCCAACCCGTCGCTTGAGGGTTAATCGATTCCAATAAAGGTTGACGTAACCGCACAATCGCCAACACCCCTTGCGGATTTTCCTTTTCCGCCATAGAACGGAAAACAGACTCCTCAACCGCAAAGGTGGGAACCCCTCTCCGAGCGACATCCTGAATGGTCTCTAACGCAATTTCGCTTTTGAGTAAGTTAGGCGCATAGAAAACGCGAATGAGTGAGGCATAAGCCCCTTGTTTCCATGCCTCAACCGCCTCAATAAAATGCCAAATACCCTCAACAACACAAAACCCGCTCTGACGGCGGACTTTGGTTTGTCTGAGCAGGCGTACTTCTTTGACTCTCGGGTTGTTGCGACTGGAAATGAACTCCATTATTTCCGTCTCGGAACCCAAGCCAGGACGGTTGTGCCTTCGCCTGGCGCAGAAGTAATCTCCACATCTCCACCCACTTTTCTAGCCCGAATATGCATATTCGACAAGCCATGTCCTAGAGTGACGCTCATTTTACGCAAGTCAAAACCTTCTCCATTATCGGCAACTTCCAGCAAGACCCGATCGCGTGTAGTCCACAAGCGCACATCAACGCGCCGCGCATGGGCGTGTTTGGCTGCGTTTGCCAGCGCTTCTTGGCAGATGTGGAACAATGCCGTAGCATGAGAAACCGGCAGTCCAACAATGCCATCTTCAGGAGCAGTTATGGTGGCTTCTGAGAGCGTATTCACCCGATATTCGTCCACAAGCCGATTCAAGTTCTGAATCAAGTTATTTCCATAAAGCTCGCGCGGTCGCAGATCGAGGATATATGCTCGAATGTCACGGATCGTCTTATTCAGGCCATCAATGGCTTGCTCAATCTTTTGCTTAGCTTGTCGCGGGTCTTCATCTATCGCTACCCGAGCATAGTCCAGCGCTAAACCAACTGCATAGATCGATTGAATAATCCCATCATGAAGATCCATGCCAATCCGCTCGCGTTCTTCTAATACCGCTAACCTTTGGGATTGCTGTTGTAGGACTACATTTTCAATCGTAATCCCCGCCCAGGAGGTAATCGCTTCAAGCAGCTCTGCTTGCGGTGGATTGATTGCGACCTCCCGATGGTCGGCAACAACCATCACCCCAATCACCGACCCACGTGCCATGAGAGGAAAGGCGGCTACCCAACGACACCCCCCCTCGAAGACCTTTTGACGCAGGTAATGAATCTCTTTTCCGACATTTTTACTAACATACGGCTTGCCACTCTCGGCTACTTCTCCAACAATCCCCTCTCCAACCCGAAATACATCTCGGGTGAATAAATGCTCATTAAACTTCCCCTGATGTAACACCAAGCGAAAATCGGAATCGTTTTCATCTTTCAAGTAGATCTCCCCATTTTCCACTTTTAGATAGCCCATTACGCTGGTGAGGGTCTTCTGGAGAATCTCATCCAGATCGAGTGAACGGGTCAAAGCGGTGGCTACAGCGTTGATCAAGGTCAGATCTTCGTTTTTTTGCGTCAGGGTTTGATCACGTTCGGTTAAGGCTTGGACCAATCGTGCGTTATGGATCGCCACTGCGGCGTAAGCGGCGAGCGTTTCGATCACCCGTTCATCTTGTTCGCTAAATTCTTCACCCCCTAATTTATCCGTTAGGTAAATTTGCCCTAAAAGCTGGTCGCCCAAAAGAATCGGCACTCCCAAAAACGTACGCATGATCGGATGCCCTGCAGGAAAACCGACACTGCGCGGGTCCTTTTGGATGTCGGCAATCCGCAGAGTCTTTCTTTCCTGCTTGAGCGCACCTAATAACCCCAAGCCTTTGGGCGGGTAAGGCATCTTCTGAATTTCTTCTTCATCCATGCCGATTGGAATGAATTGCACCAGATTGCTTTCGTCATCAAAGACCCCTAAGGCTGCATACTGAGCATCTGCCTCTTCCTTTGCTAAACGGACAATTCGCTCTAGAACCGTAGTTAGCGATAAATCGCTAACCAGTTCCAAACTGGCGCGGTGTAAAGAGATCAACCTTTCTTCTAGTTGCTCGGGAGTCAACAAAGACATATCCCTTCCGTTCCTTAACGCTATTTTACACTATTTTTGTCTTTTTCCCAACGATTCCGATATTGCAGTGTGCACTCAAAAGTTGTTGGCAACATTGCTCTGTAGGACAACTCATTGGGTTGTCCTACAACTTTTGCGTGGACACGATATTGCACATCCACATATGGATAAACTCGGCCGCCCTAGCTCACCTTCTTACGCAGAGATTATTTTATTCTCAGCAGAGCACATCGAGAGCGCAAACATTCTGATAGTTTTTGCAAGATGAGAGTGGTTAAAAATAAAGCCATGAATGCTTCAAAGACATCTCGGTTGGTTGGATTCTATAACCTGTCCGTAACCGAACGTCAGCAACTCTTGCTGCAAGAAGGTTGGCTAACGGAAGAAGAGGTGAAGCTCTTTACCGATGCAGCTAGCCTATCAATGCAACTTGCCGACCACATGATCGAAAACGTGGTCGGAGTGCATCCGTTGCCATTAGGGATTGCCACCAATTTCATTGTCAACGGAAGGGAAGTCCTCGTGCCGATGGCGATCGAAGAACCCTCTGTCGTGGCTGGTGCATCCTACATGGCAAAGCTTGCTCGCAGCACGGGCGGCTTCCAAGCGCACGCCGACCCGCCCTATATGATCGGTCAGATGCAAATCATCAACATCGAGAATCCTTACCTCGCCCGCCACCGACTGCTTGCTGAAAAACAAGCTATCCTCAATGAAGCAGCTAAAATTGACCCGATTCTCCAAAGCCTGGGCGGGGGGCCAAAAGATATCGAAGTGCGCATCATCGAAGCCTCTCCAATTGGAACCTATTTAGTGCTGCATCTCATCATGGATGTGCGAGATGCAATGGGTGCAAACGCCGTCAATACCGCCGCAGAAAGACTGACTCCACTGGTTGAGTCCATCAGTGGAGGCAAAGTTCATCTGCGCATCTTGAGCAACCTAGCCGATAAGCGTCTAGCACGGGCAGTGTGCACAATTCCGCTTGAACAACTGCAGCAAGAAAACCTAGCTGGAGAAGAAGTCCGCGATGGCATTATTGCCGCATGGGCTTTTGCTGCCAGCGATCCCTATCGGGCTGCAACGCACAACAAGGGAATCATGAACGGGATCGATGCTGTCCTCATCGCAACCGGCAACGATTGGCGGGCTGTGGAAGCCGGCGCGCACGCCTACGCCGCTCGTCATGGAAAATATACCTCCCTAAGCCAATGGGGCAAAGATGGACAAGGTAATCTGGTTGGCACCTTAGAGATTCCTTTAGCGGTGGGCATCATCGGGGGCGCCACGAAAACGCATCCGCTAGCTAAATTAGCCCTGAAAATTATGGGAGTTCAAACTGCCCAGGAATTAGCGGAGATTATTGTCTCGGTCGGGCTTGCACAAAATTTAGCTGCCCTGCGTGCTTTAGCGACCGAAGGCATACAGCGTGGACATATGGCGCTTCACGCCCGTCAGGTGGCGATTGCTGCTGGGGCACAAGGAAAAGAAATTGAAAAATTAGCCAATAAATTGGTAGCTTCCCAAATAATCCGTCTTGATCAAGCCGAACAAATCTTACAGTCCTGGAGAAAGTCATCGTGAACCAAACCGAATCACAACCAAAAGACCTTTTGCTCAAACCCAATCGCGCCGTTGGCATTGTTGGCTACGGTGCATATGTCCCCCAATATCGCCTACCTGCGGCGGAAGTTGCGAGAATTTGGACAGATGGACAAGCAGCTCTGCCAATAAAGGAAAAATCCGTCCCCGGCTTGGACGAAGATGTAGCGACAATGTCCATTGAGGCAGCTCGCAATGCCATGAAACGAGCAAGAATTCCAGCCGACCAACTGCGCGCCATCTGGGTAGGTTCAGAGTCTCATCCCTACGCCGTTAAGCCTACCTCCACCATCGTAGCCGAAGCCATTGGCGCTGCTCCTCATATCCAAGCTGGCGACTGGGAATTCGCCTGCAAAGCCGGAACCGAAGCAATGGTCGCTGCCATTGCCTTTGTCGGATCGGGCATGGCAAACTTTGCTATGGCGATCGGGATGGATACCGCGCAAGGGCGACCGGGAGATGCCCTTGAATACACTGCCGGAGCGGGTGGAGCGGCCTTTGTTTTCGGCCCGGCAGAAACTTCCCTTGCCATTGTTGAACATACCTACTCGTTTGTCACCGACACCCCCGATTTCTTCCGCCGCCAGTATCAAAAATACCCCGAACATGCCCAACGCTTCACCGGCGACCCCGCCTATTTTAAGCACATTACCAACGCTGCTCAAACCCTTTTGGAAGCCTCTGGCACTCGACCTTCCGATTACCGTTATGCAGTCTTTCATCAGCCCAACCTCAAATTCCCTCAAAAAGTTGCCGCTCAACTTGGCTTCACCAAAGAACAGATTGCGCCGGGTTTACTGGTCGGAAACATCGGCAACACTTATGCTGGAGCTGCGATTATTGGCCTTACGGCAATTCTTGACATTGCCGAGCCGGGCGATCGCATCTTGGTCGTCTCGTTCGGATCGGGAGCCGGATCAGATGCGTTCTCTATCCTCACTACTGATGCGATTCGGGAACGGCGGGATTTAGCCCCTAAAACCAAAGATTATATCGCTCGGCGAATGCCCATTGATTACGCTCAATATGTTCGCCAACGCGGGAAGCTGACCATCAAGTAAAGTTGATAGTTCTTGATAGTTCTCTCTCGCTATAGTATGTGAAGAATGGAACTTGTGAAAAAGGAGAGTTCTTTATGGAAATCCCACGTCATTGGAGAATCCGCAAACAACGTTATGGCTTAGTCGGCGAAGTCTGCCCGCATTGCGAAGCAAAGCTTTTTCCACCGCGTGACGTGTGCCCCGAGTGCGGCAAAGACGCCCGCGAACCTTATCATTTCAGCGGTCGCGGTGAGGTTTTTTCCTTCACCACGATCTACGAACCACCGGCTGGTTTTGAGGAATATGCTCCCTATACGGTGGCTCTTGTAAAACTAGAAGAAGGACCGATTGTCACTGCCCAACTAACGGATGTCAACAGTAAGGACATCAAAATCGGCATGCCGGTGGAAATGGTGACGCGCAAAATCCGCACCGATGGCGATGAGCGTGGCATGATTGTGTACGGCTATAAGTTTCGTCCCGTCTTGCAAGAAGCATAATCAACCCCTACTTAGCCCCAAAAGGAGTGCGAAGGATGTCTTCCGCACTCCTTTCTTTTTCTCTTGTGTTAAAATTTTTCCCATCACCCTTTTCGAGGTCAGGAACAATATGGCAACCCTTTGGGATATCTTCGTTCTCTTTACACGAGTGGCGATGTTTTCTTGGGGCGGCGGACCCGCTTCCCTTGCCCTGATGCAACGCGAAACCACGGCGGCTGGCTGGGTTACATCCGATGAATTTGCCGATGCAGTAGCGGTCGGCAACGCCTTGCCCGGGCCAATTGCCCCTCAAGTCTCTGCGTTTGTGGGTTACAAACTGGCTGGTATTCCTGGCGCCACTGCTGCAGCTTTAGGTACTGTCTTTCCGACCACTGTTCTGATGTTGATTATGGTCGTCTTTTTCTACGGAATCAAAGATAGCCCAACGGTGCAAGCAATGCTTAAGGCCGTTCGTCCAGCAGTGGTTGGCTTGCTCTTATGGACAGCGTATGATATGGCTTATACCGTTTGGGGAGTCAAAAAATTGGGTTGGCAATCTGCGATCTCTACTGGTTGGGATAAAGCTTTGTTTGCCTTAGCGGCTTTCGCAGCCTTGACTTTCACCAAGGTTAATCCAGCCATCATTGTCGTTGTCACTGCGTTTTTAGGCTTTTTGCTTTACCGCTAAGAGCGCTGCAGCTTCGGCGAAGCCGCGTTCTAACGCCCTATAATTCATTTCTTCGGTACCCTTTGGCGCACGCGCTAGGATTGCCTTTTCAATCGCTTCCCGACTCACCACGTTGGTTAACCCGACAAGGACTCCCAACGCAACGACATTGGCGGTGATTGCCTTGCCAGATGATTCAATGGCGGCTCGCGTAATCGGGATTTTAACTGCACTGGTCAAAGGCACACGTTTTACTTTGTCTATATCGACAATCAGCAGACCATCCTTCTTGAGATTTGACGCATATTTATCACAAGCTTCTTGGCTCAGGGCAACCAACACATCCGCATGGAGAACCTCAGGGTAATCAATGGGTTCATCGCTGATGACCACTTCTGCCTTGCTTGCCCCGCCGCGGGCTTCTGGTCCATAGGTTTGGGTTTGAACTACATTTTTTCCATCATAAATCGCCGCCGCCTCTGCCAAAATCACCCCAGCAAGGATCATCCCTTGACCGCCCTCACCGGCTAGGCGAATTTCGATGCGTCCATCTTTGTCTTTCCCTTTCATTCCAAACCTCCTGGGCCTGCTCGCAGAAATTCCTTTCCGTCGATCGTGGCTTGCGCTCGTTCAATCACTTTTTGATAAAGCGTTAGATAGTCGGGCTTATCAACATCATGTAAAACGCCACGCACAATTTTCATGGCGCGTTCTTCGGGCATCATTTTTTCGGCTACAGCGAGGGTGATACTGTGATCTTTCAACATGCGCATCATATCCACCGAACTGCCGAGCTTATTCATCCGTCCGTAGGTTGTATGGCAATAACTCACCGCTTCGACCACACTAAACCCAACCTTGCGAATTGCCTTTTCGATCAGTTTATCTAATTCGATGGCATGATAGACGGTACTTCGCGCGACAAAAGTCGCCCCGGCTGCAATCGAAAGCTCACAAATCGGAAAAGGTGGTTCGACATGTCCGTAAGGGGCTGTCGCGGCGCGCATATCCAACGGAGTGGTAGGGCTATATTGTCCGCCGGTCATTCCATAAATCGCATTGTTGATTACAATTGCCGTCAGATCAATATTTCTCCGAGCAGCATGGATGAAGTGATTTCCGCCAATGGCTAAAGCATCTCCATCTCCCATTACGACAATAACGTGCAATTTCGGTTGAGCAAGCTTTAGGCCAGTTGCAAAAGCCAATGCCCGCCCATGGGTGGTATGCATGGTATTGAAATCTAAATAAACGGGCATTCTCCCCGAACAACCGATCCCCGAAACCACTGCGACATCATCTTTGTCTAGGCCGATGCGGTCAATCGCTCGGATTAACGCACCCATGACAATTCCAATCCCACATCCTGCGCACCAGATATTAGGGAATTTTTTGGTTGTTCGCAAATAAGCATAAGCCGTATGCTCATTTTTTGCCATGATCACCTTCCTTCGATTGCATCCAGGATCATCTGGGGAGAAACCATCTCGCCATCGGCTCGATTAACCCGAATCACTTTATGACGGCCGACCAACCGCTCCACCTCAAGCGCTAATTGCCCCAAATTCATCTCAGGTACGATCACTCGCCGAGCCATGCGGCCGATCCGCTGGATAACATCCTCAGGAAACGGCCAAATGGTATAAAGGGTAACTAAACCCACGTGATGGCGGTGTTGGCGGGCTAGTTTCATCGCATGGCGTGCGCTCCGCGCCGTCGCACCGTAAGCGACAATGACCATATTAGCATCTTCGGTGTTCTCCTCTTGATACATTAAGATATCATCCAAGTGATTGCTGATCTTTCGCTGGACACGTTCAATCCACGGGTTAATCTCATCCAGTCTTTGAGTGGGATAGCCCATCGGATCATGATACAAGCCCGTGATATGATAGCGATACCCTGAACCAAAACTCGGCATGGGGGGAACATCACCGATTGTGTCTCCAAACGGTTTATACCATTCCGGAGGGACGTTGGTGCCCATGCGATCGACCACTTGAACCTCTTCGAGCGGCGGGGCTTCAAAGCGTTCTCGCATATGGCCGACCACTTCATCCATCAGCAAGATCACCGGCGTTCGATATTTTTCAGCCAGGTTGAAAGCTGTAACCGTCAGCTCAAACGCTTCTGGCACAGAGGTGGGATAAAGCACAATAATTGGGTGATCGCCATGTGTTCCCCAGCGAGCCTGCATGACATCTCCCTGAGAAGGGCTAGTTGGTTGTCCGGTACTAGGACCGAGACGTTGTACATTCACAATAACACAAGGGACTTCCGCCATTGCAGCATATCCAATATGCTCTTGCATCAAGGAAAACCCCGGCCCGCTTGTGGCCGTCATGGCTTTCAACCCACCGGCAGAAGCCCCAATGCAAGCAGCTAAACTGGCGATTTCATCCTCCATCTGAATAAAGATTCCCCCTAATTTGGGCAACTCACGCGAAAGCATTTCAGCAATTTCGGTGGAAGGAGTAATCGGATAACCTGCATAAAAACGACAACCTGCAGCAATTGCTCCCCAGCCCACCGCTTCATTGCCTTGCATTAAGCGAACCGTCATTCCCCTCCTCCTTTATTCTTCGTCAATGGGCTTAACAACAATTGCTAAATCTGGGCAATGCGTATCGCACCAGTGACAGGCGGTGCAACTTTCCGGAGCAGCAACATAAGGCGTCTCATCTTCGCCCATTGCCAGGACTCCGGTTGGACAAAACTCAACACATAAACGGCAACCCTTACACCACCTAGCGAAGATAATCACTCGCCCGCGGGGCTTTTTTTTCGTCCCCTCAGAGGTTTTTACACTCAAATCCGCTTTTTGATCAGCTTCCATCAAGTCTCACCTCATTTCTCTCACGTTCCTTGTTTATTAGACAATCTTTCTCTTATTTTATAAGTGATTGAGACGATGTGAAAGCGACAAAACTCCTATTCTTGAGGGTACAAAAAGAACGTTTTGTGAAATTCTTCTCAAAGCAAAACTCTATCCTTCCCTTTCGCTTAATTTGAACCAATTCTCTCAAACAAAAATGACAGTAAAATCGCCTGGTTTTCGCATTATTTTATGCAATTTGCTTGACGCATTTTACAGATTGTGCTAGTATGTTATTACACTTGAGCTATAAACAGATCGGATATGGAGAGAAGTTGCGGTAACCCCCACAAGGAGAACAAAATGTCAAAAAAATTCATCTTATATGTCGTGATCACGCTACTCTCGGTTTTAGCTTTATCCGCCTGTGTTCGTTCGGCTTCCAGAGCGCCTCAAGCATCACCTACGTCTGAGTTCCCCCTACCGGGTTCAACGGAGGATGTTTTCGGACAATTATCTGCCTTTGCAACGCAAACAGCTATAGCGATGAACGTTCCTTCCGCAACTCAAGAACCCGCCGAATCCCCGACCGAACCATCGCAGGAAGAATCGACCGAAGCTCCCCCTGTACCAACGGTTGTTCCTGCGGCTCCCAGTGAACCAAAACCAGCCTCTAGTTTCACCCTCAAGCAACGTCCAGTCCCAAAAACCTATACCCTCCGCAAAGGGGAACATCCTTATTGCATTGCCAGAAGGTTTAACGTCAATCCAATTACCATGCTTCAACTAAGCGGGCTTCCTACCAGTGGCACCTACACCGCGGGGACTGTGCTAAAAATCCCCCAATCGGGATCGTTTCCAGGTGGTCGTTCTTTGAAAAAACATCCTACGACATATACTGTCCAATCTGGGGATACACTTTTCAGCATCGCCTGCCAATTCGGGGATGTATGGCCCGAAGATATCGCTGAAGCCAATGGCATCAAGTTGAATGCAAATCTCAAAGTAGGGCAAGAGCTTTATATTCCATAACAAGTCATTTCCGCTATTTTGAGAGTAGGAGTAACAACAGCTAGTTACTCCTATTCTTGAGTCGACCTATTTTCCATAAAGGTTCAGTTATGTACCAAACAATCCGTTCAGAAATCGTTTACTCAGGTAAAGTTTTCAAGGTGCGTGTTGATCAGGTTCAGCTCGATTCAGGAAAGGTTATCAAACTCGATATCGTCCAGCACAACGGGGCAATTGTCATTGTTCCCCTTGACCACGAGGGAAATATTTGGTTTGTCGATCAGTATCGTCATGCCGCTGGTGAGACGTTGTTAGAGCTTCCGGCAGGAACACTAGAAGACCAAGAAGACCCGCTCACTAGTGCGCAACGTGAATTACGCGAAGAGATTGGGATGGCTGCATCGAGATTAACCCCCCTAGGCGAATTCTACATTGCTCCTGGCTATTCGACCGAATATTTATATGTTTTCCTGGCAGAAAACCTAACTCCTGATCCCCTCCCCCTGGACGAAGATGAGATGATCCGGGTAATCAAAGCTCCTATAGCTGAAGTCCTGCAATGGATAAAGGGAAAAAAGATCCGTGACGCAAAAACCCTGGCAGCTTTACTACTGGCTCAGCCCTACTTGCTAAAGTAACCTAAGTGCGAGATAAGCTGACTGTTTTGATCTGTCGCTTCGAGCGAAGCGAGAACTCCTTAAGATTTCTCCTCGCTGCGCTCGTCGAAATGACCAATCCGCATTCCTAACCCGAACTAACGATAAAGGAATTCACCTCATTCCGGATACAGCGGCTTTTTCGGCAAATGGGTTTCTCGATCAGGCGAAATTCGCCGTTTGGGTCTTTTTCTGCTGCCTGCTTCTGGATTCAATAGCGCATTTAGCCAACTCACGGCGCGGTGGTCATATTCCCTCCGTCCGCAAACATCGCACACCCAAGCCGGGAAATTCGGTACCGTCACCAGTTCGTCGTTGAGCCAGGTGAAATAGGTCATAAAGCGCAAGCGCATGATCCCTGAAATGCACTCTGGGCAGTGGGCTACTTGAGCCTCAAAGGATTGACTTGTTTCAGAATTTGTATCGCTCATCGTTGCCTTAACTCCTACCTTGTTGAATGATACTCACACCGGCGCTGGTCCCGAGGCGAGAGGCGCCTGCACCAATCATCTTGACAGCATCCTCGTAGGTGCGGATGCCTCCAGCCGCTTTCACTTTGGTTGTTTTGCCAACTACCCGATACATCAGGTCAACGTCTTCTACGGTAGCGCCACCGCTGCTAAACCCCGTAGAGGTCTTAACAAAATCCACACCAGCCGCTTCTGCTAGCAAACAAGCAATGATTTTTTCTTCAGTTGTCAACAAACCAGTTTCTAAGATGACTTTTAAGACGACTTTTTGTCGTTTGGTCACTTCTCGGACCATCCAGATGTCATTTAAGACTTGCCCATAAGCCTTACCTTTCAAAGCCCCGATATTCATCACCATATCGATTTCCGTAGCACCTTTTTCAATACAATCTAGGGCTTCTAGAGCCTTAATTGTCGCAGAAGAAGCCCCCAACGGAAACCCAACCACACTACCCACTCGAACGGAAGTATTATGCAATAAGCCACTGGCTAAGGGCACAAAGACCGGGTTAACACAAACCGAATAAAAACCAAATTCCACTGCTTGATCGCACAATTGTTTTATCTGCTCTGCAGTCGCCTCCGGCTTCAATAGGGTATGATCAATCCATTGAGCAAGAGATGTGATTTCCGGAAGTGAGGGTGCCGGTGGAACTTCGGGCAATTTCTCTAAATAAGCTCGAGCCATCCGTAAAATGTCTTGTATTTCGTTCATATCCAATTTCTTTCCTTATGAATTATACGTCCCCCTATGAATACCGACAAGGCATTTAACTGCGCCGATTTTTCAGCACAATGCGGATCGGAGTCCCTTCAAAGGGATATTCTTCCCTTAGACAATTTTCCAAGTATCTAAGATAGGTAAAATGCGCCAAACGATAATCATTAACGTAAATCAAAAAAGTGGGCGGGTCGCTGCGCACTTGAGTGCCATAGAATATTTTCAACGAGCGACCCGCCTGAGCCGGCGGCGCATGACGTTCTAACGCATTTTGTAAGATCTGATTTAACTTCGATGTTGGCAGTCGTACCAGCCGTTCTTCTTGAACACGAATGGCGGTTGGCAACACCTGCTCGACGCGCAGACCGGTCTTGGCCGAAATAAACAAAATCGGCGCATAGTCCAGAAATTGTAACGCTTGGCGAACCTCTTGGGTAAAAGCTTGCATAGTAAAAGAATCTTTCTCAATCGCATCCCACTTATTGACAACAATCACCACACTCTTCCAAGCCTCCAAGATGTACCCAGCGATATGGGCATCCTGAGCAGTGATGCCTGTAGTCGCATCAAGCATCAGCAAAGCGACATCGCTCCGTTCAATTGCCTTTAGAGTTCGCAGAACACTATATTTTTCCACCCCAACTTCAATTCTTCCCCGTCGGCGAATGCCGGCCGTGTCAATCAAAGTAAGTGGGATATCCTGATAGGTTAGGCGAGTATCCACTGCGTCGCGAGTTGTGCCCGGAATCGGGCTAACGATAACTCGTTCTTGCCCTAAAAGTCGGTTTAGCAGAGACGATTTGCCAACGTTTGGTTTCCCGACAATGGCGATCTTGATCGAATCATCCTCTTCTTCCTCACCACCTTCGGGTAAAATAGCGATAAGGGCATCTAAAAGGTCCCCTGTGCCGGTGCCATGTAAAGCCGAAATTGGATGCGGCTCTCCTAGTCCCAATTCGTAAAATTCCATTGCGGCTAACCGTCTCTGGGGGCTATCGGCTTTGTTGACCACTAGGAGGATAGGAGGAAAGGGGTTACCCTCTTCCTCGCGTTGGAGAGTGCGCAAAATTTTGGCTACTTCTTGGTCGGCTGGGGTTACCCCGCTCTCTGCATCCGTGACGAACAGAACCGCATCAGCTTCGCGAATTGCCATTTCCGCCTGAAAACGGATGTGCTCGACGAATTCAGCAGACCCCACAGAGAGAGGTTGCCCGCGGCGGCTTGCTCCAACCCCGTGTGGGTCAATCCCGCCGGTATCGACAACATCGAAAACTCTGCCCGCCCATTCTGCCTCTGCCACCAAACGATCGCGGGTGGTGCCCGGCACATCATCAACAACCGCCAATCTTTGCTCGATCAAGCGATTGAACAAGGTGCTTTTACCGACATTGGGGCGTCCAACCAAAGCAACCAGAGGCTTTGCCATGCTCACTCCGCAGGCTGAGGTGTTACAGTTGGCGAGGGGCTTGGCGTCGGAGTCCGCGTGTGCACAGAAGTTGGGGTTAGCAAGCTTGGCGGAGTTGGAGAAACTATGCCCTCCCCATTTAAAACAGGAGTAATGACGACCGATACATTTTGCGGCAAAATCGAGGCAACCTTAAGCGAATTGGGCAACAAGTCAACCAAGGGGGGGAGCTGATACTCGCCGGGAGCTAGGCCGCTTAAATCAACAATGACCCGCAAATTGCTCGCCTTGATGGACTTCAAAACAGGCACCGGTCCGCTGATCAACACATCCACTTGACTCGGGGAAAGTTCTACTTCAAGACCCGGCGACAGACCAACCACGTCTATAGGCAGCGTGATTGGCAAGCTTCCTTCCAGCGCGGCAATGTTCAGGCGCACCAACACACTTTCTTCCCCGGCTAATTCGACTCCAGGGGGCAATTTCAAAGAAACCCGTAAATCAACATCGTCATTCAGGCCTGTTAAGTCAACCGCCTGAGTCTCAACATATCCCGGAAGGGCATCTACAAGCTGCGGATCGGCCGAAAAAACAACCACATTGGGTGGAGAAACAGAGAGATTGGTTAACCAATACCCTTCCTCTAGCTCTCCCTCGGTGACAACCTTTACAACCACATTGCGATACCCACCAAGCAACGTAATCGTTTGATTTGCCGAAATCGTATCGGGTATCACTTTTACCCCTTCGACAACCAATCCATTCTCATCAAGGGCAGCGATCTTGATTGCCCGTTGTTGACTTTCCGCTGCCCCGTTGATATCCATTTCTCCCTGGATTGTCTTCACTCGTTCTACCAGAGATCTTGCTCCACTGACCACAACCTGATTGGGAGAAATATAAAGCGATCCCTTTTGGTAGCCCAAAGCAGGTTCGCCAACAACGTTCAACGTAACCGGCATAGACTTTGTCTCCACGCCTTCAAGTCGCACATTAACCTTTTCGGGCACAATTCTAACAACATGATAGGGAGTTACTCCAACTCGTACCTTAACTTCCAGATCGTGCACTCCTTCGGAGAGACTCGAGAGATCCAGCCAAGCGTGGATCAGATTAGGTTGGATCAAGATGCGATCCCAAACCGACTGGGGTGCCCGCAAGGTGACATTGACCATGTCCGGCAGGTCATCCACAATCGTTAGGTCATTCCTTAATCCTTCGATTTCAAGGGGAAGCGGCTGGGGTAAGGAGCGGGTTACCGTTGGATCACTGGACAGAACCGCTGAAACCCAGACGATTAGAGAAAGGAAGAAGGCTAGGCTCAGCGAGCCAAGCGATTCGCGCAAGCTGTAGAAAAACCAACTTTTCATGGATTGGTTTCCTTTTTGAATTGGATGGCCTCCACCAATCTTTTCAGTAGGGCGTCAATCCCTTTATCCGCACTTGGAAAGTGGAGTAAAGCTTTGAGAATTAACTCGAGTCGATTCGGTTCAATCCTGCGGATCATGCGACCATTATCTACAATCGAGATTGACCCCGTTTCTTCAGAGACTACGACGGCAACTGCATCCGATACTTCGCTAATCCCCAGCGCAGCGCGATGGCGCAAGCCCATTTGCCTTTCCGGAGACTCGGTCAGAACCCCGCTAGAAGATAAGGGTAAAACACAAGCGGCTGCCAAAAGGGTTTCGTTGGTTATGATCACAGCGCCATCATGCAGCGGCGTATTGGGATAGAAAATCTGCAGGAGTAGCTCAGGGCTAACTTTGGCGTTTAGGCGCACACCACTTTGCACATAATCATCCAAACGATCGAGGCGCTGAAAGACAATCAACGCACCGTGTTTTCGTTCCGACAACCTCGCACACGCCTTAACGACCGATTTGATCACTTGCGGAGTACCCGATGTCGTTTGGGTTGTCGAGAGAATACTCCCCGCTCTTCCCAACCTTTCCAGCGTGCGGCGAATTTCTGGAGCAAAGATGACCGGTATGGCAATAAGCAAGGCAGGTAAAGTGTTGCGCACCATCCAAGAGAAAGCCGGCAGAACTTCCAAACTGCTCAACAACGCCACAACCACAATCAAAAAAATTGCGCCTCGAATCAGGACAATGCCTTGTGTGTCTTGAATTAATTTCAGGACGACAAAAAAGATGCTTGTCACCAACAACAGATCAAGAATACTCAGCCAAGTAATACGTTGGAGAACAAACAGGATATTGTCAACAAAATTTGCAAATAAATCCGTCACTTTTGCCTAAACCGGTTTCAAAACCAGATCTTCCCGTAAGCGTTTGAGCCACAGCTTGTGCCCGCTTTGGTTGAATTCCAACGCAGCTTCCTGCCATGCTCGCACAGGGATACTTTGAGGGGTCGTTTCACGATAGCCCAATTTTTGCCAGATGTTGTGATGAGACGACAATTCTTCAGTTAAGAATAAGAGGGCTGCTTCGCACTGTAATTCCTTTGAAGCCGTTTCCACTTCCTGAATCAATGTCATGGCTGCCTCCTCAAAAGGCAGTCGCTCAGATAAGTAAAAATCATCCACCCTTGCAACAAGGTTCTCAACTTTCCACCCTAAAATTCCTTCGGCTTTGCCATCGCGACGCAACAATAGAAACGCCTTTTCGCCAAAGGCTTCCATGACAGCGTTAGGAGTAAGTGCCCGGCGGCCTTTGGATACCTCTTGGAGCAACTCGGCAATCTCTTTTGCCTGAGCAGGTTTGGCTCTCTCAACCACCATCCCAATCTGAAGGGGCTTTGCCTTCTCAGCTTCCCTTTCTGGAAAGATTCTCTTCCAAGCAGTAAGCACCTGTTGCCACGTGTCCTCGAAAGATTGATCATTTCTTATGACAACATCGGCTCGTTTCAGCTTCTCTTCCTGCGGGGGTTGAGCCAGAATGCGTTGCAAAGCAGTTTCCCGACTCAATCCACGTTTCGCCATTAGGCGCCGTAATTGCACGTCCTCGGGTGCGTAGGTCACCCAAACCTGATCGCATAAGCGATCAAACCCCGACTCGATCAGCTTGATCGCTTCGACAACAACGACTGCTTTATTCGTTCGCCGAATGAGGAGGTCCTCCGCCTGTCGCACCAAGGGGTGAATGATATTTTCAAGTTGTTTCAGTGCAGTCGGATCAGAGAAGACAATTTTTGCCAGCTTTGTGCGGTCGATTTGCCCATCGGCAGCGAGGATCCATTTGCCAAACACATCGATCACTTTCTGATAACCCGGTGCGCCAATTGCAATCGCCCGATGACTGAGAGCATCTGCATCAATGCCATAAGCGCCTAGATGCTCCAGCATCTTACGCACCACGCTTTTCCCGGTGGCAATGTTACCGGTTAATCCAATGACGATTTTTCCAGGCCATGCGCTCATACTAATTCCATATCCATGTGTTATCCATTTTAGCCCCCTGCCGAAAGATTGTCAAACAAAAAACGTCTTCGTTGTTCCCAAAACGGAAGTCTTTCTTTGAGTCGCCCCTTCTCCTAATAAGGTTGATATAGCCAACAGCGAACAGAGTGCCCTTTTCCGGTTTCGATTAAATCTGGATTTTTTACCTCACAAATCTCTAAGCGGTTTTCGATGCGCGCCCTACAGCGCGGCGCAAAGCGACAACCGGGCGGTAGATCAATCAAGTTAGGAACAGAACCGGGGATAACTTCCAGTTCATCCCGATACCGTCCTAAAATTGGGATGGAATTCATAAGACCTACTGTGTAAGGATGCATGGGATGTTCAAATAACGTGGTGACATCGGCTTCTTCCACAATTTGGCCAGCATACATCACGGCAACCCGCTCAGCCATCTCAGCGATTACGCCCAGATCATGCGTAATTAAGATCACCGATGCACCGAACTGCGAGCGCAACTCGCGCATTAAGTCCAAAATTTGCGCTTGAATGGTGACATCTAAGGCTGTTGTGGGTTCATCTGCAATCAACAAGGCCGGTCGGAGGGCTAAAGCCATCGCAATCATCACCCGTTGCGCCATACCACCGGACATTTCATGCGGATACGATTTGACTCTTCGTTGGGGATCAGGGATTCCGACCAAACGAAAGAGTTCTACGGCCCTTTGCCAGGCTTCTTTTTCTTTCAATTTTTCATGAATGGTGAAGACTTCTCCCACTTGACTGCCGGTCATGAAAACCGGGTTTAGGCTGGTTTGGGGTTGCTGAAAGATCATCGAAATGCGGTCGCCGCGAATCTTCATCATGCGGCTTTCGGGGACTTCGACTAAGTTCTCTCCTTCAAACCAAATTTCTCCTTTGACGATCTTACCCGGTGGCGAGATCAAGCGCATAATTGATAGAGAGGTAACACTTTTCCCACACCCAGACTCTCCCACCAATCCCAAAACCTCGCCAGGGTAAACCACCAAATCCACCCCATCTACCGCTCGGACAACGCCATCTTCGGTATAAAAAAATGTAGATAAGTCTTTGATTTCTAATAACGGTTTTGAATTCTCCGGCATCACTCAAACTCCGATGTCGCTTTTCAGCCACTGACGTGCGCTAATCTTGGATCCAAGGCGTCTCTTAACCCATCTCCAATCAAATTAAAGGACAGGACGGTCAACATAATTGCGAAACCGGGATAAAAGACCAAATGTGGCGCAGTAAACACCTGATTCCGTTCCGCGCCGAGCATTGATCCCCATTCCGGCGTGGGTGGCTGAGCGCCTAACCCCAAGAACGACAAAGCCGCCGCTTCCAAAATCGCTGTTGCGATACCAAGCGTACCCTGAACAATCAGGGGAGTCAAGGCATTGGGCATAATGCGGCGGAAGATGATATGCAGATCGGAACCGCCCAGCACTCGCGAAGCAGCGACATAATCCATCTCCCTAACCGAGAGCACACTCGCGCGCACAACCCGAGCATAGGCTGGAATAGATACAATACTGATGGCAATCAAGGCATTGATCAGGCCGGGACCCAATACGGTAACAATGGTGATCGCCAAGAGTAAGGAGGGAAAAGCCAAAAGAACATCCATAATCCGCATGATCACATTGTCGATCCACCCCCCGAAGTAGCCCCCAACCGCTCCTAGAATGGTGCCAATGATGATGGCAAAAGTAACCGTTGAGATGCCGATAATCAGACTTAAACGCGCTCCGTACAACAAACGGCTAAACTGATCGCGCACGTTGCCGTCAATTCCCATAATATGTTGAGGTCTGTCTTTTGGACATCCAAGAAGATGGATGCAAGGCTTTTCACGCCGTTGGACTTTCTCAATCCCGATCAGCGGTTTATAAGGGTCATAGGGGGCAATCCATTGAGCCGTAAGAGCAACAAAGACCAAGACTGCCAAGATGCCCAATCCGACTAGGGCGGACTTGCGGCGGAAAAACCTTCGCCAAGTAATCTGCCATAAACTAACCGATTTCAAGGATAATTTCTCGGCATCCAAAGAAGCCACTTTATTCGTCGAAGCATCTTGTTGACTCATCTTCACTGATCTACCTAGTCTAGGCGAATGCGCGGGTCTAAATAGGCATACGAGATATCGACAATCAAATTTAGGATCACAAAGAAGATAGCAATCACTACCGTAAAGGCTTGCACTATTCCATAATCGCGCGCGGTAATCGCATCGTAGAGGGTTCTCCCCACTCCCGAAAGCCCAAAGATGGTCTCGGTCAACACGGCACCACCCAGCAGGCTGCCCAGGGATAACCCAATAACCGTTACTAGGGGCAGGAGAGAATTCCGAAAGGCATGTTTGAGGACAATCTTAAGAAATGGCAACCCTTTGGCGCGGGCTGTGCGGATGTAATCCTGCCCAAGCACTTCGAGCATACTCGAACGCGTGATGCGGGCGATCAATGCCATCGGAATCGTACCGAGCGCCAGAGATGGAAGGATCAGATGAGTAATGGCATCCTTCAGTAATGCCCAATTAGCAGTCAATAGGGCATTGAGGATGTTCAAGCGGCTGATAAATTGAGCCAGAGCGATGCGAAGCCCGGTTTCTGGAAGGGTTAATCCCCAAACCACATAGAACGGATCGGCAGACATCCCCGCGCTCAATCGCCCCGAGGGCGGCAACCAAAAAGGCGTGCCCTTCAGCGTCAGCGAAAACACATAAGCCAACATCAAACCTAACCAGAAAACCGGCATAGATACTCCGATGTTTGCCCATATCATGGTAAACACATCGATCCACGAATTGTGTTTGACAGCGGAGATAATCCCCAGCGGGATTCCAACTATCATGCTGACCAGTAACGCAGAAATGCTCAACTCCACCGTAGTGGGCAAACGTTCGATGAGTAAACGCGTGACGGGCATTCCATAGCGGAAAGATTGTCCAAAATCACCGCGGGCGATTTCCTGCAAGTAAACCCAAAATTGAACCGGGATGGGTTTATCCAACCCCTTTTCGCGGATAAAACGGTCGCAGACTTCTTGAGTAGCCTTCTCCCCCAAGATCGCCCGGCAGGGGTCTCCGGGGATTACTCTAGCTAAAGTAAAAGTGACCAAGAGAATCCCAAAGAGGACAGGAATGGCGGAGAAGAAACGGCGAATGATGTATTGAATCAACATAGCTGACTTGTTTCAACATCATCCGGGATGGCGAGGTTCGCCATCCCGGATTGTGGTTAAGAAATTCAGCCTACTTCCACATCAAGCCCCATAGGTAGTCGTAGTACTCCCACAGGTTGGTGTTGCCGACATGGGTAGGTGAACCGGGGTTCAAACCCATATTGAAGGTCGCCACTACATCTTCAGCGGTGAA